>CAMOKN010000210.1 GCA_946617595.1 uncultured Clostridia bacterium | reverse complement strand
TTGTTGAGAGTTTTTCGCCAGCTTTCCTGTCCGAGAACATAAACTTTGCGTCTTTGTCGTCTTTTATCTCGGCAGTACCGTTCTCTTTCGCCTCTTCGAGCATATCGGAATAATACGCCTTTTCTTCCTTCAAGGCGCTGAACTGTCTGATGTCGGATTCTTCCTTGCTTTTCGCGCTGTGGACACGACCCTGCATCTGGAGATACGAGCGCATCGCTATCTCCATTTTATCACTGTCCGAGAGTTCATCAAGAGCGCGTATGACCTCGGCATTATCGGTTTTAAATGCTTCGGCAAGACGTTCTGTGAATGTCCCCATATCCTGATTGCCGACTTTTGTCGTTTCATCTCCGACATTGAGGAAAGAGCCGTCTTGTTTTGATTTTGCAGCAGTCGGCTGTGTGTGGGTGTTGAATTGATTTGCGGCTGTCGATAGGTTCACTTTTACGTTCATGATGATGCTCCTTTCATTTTTACAAACGCGTCATTGCGTTCTGAATAACTGATCTTATTTATTATATCGGCAGGAGAGAAAAAAACTTTAGTTTGTAAAATAACACGCACTGCCCGTCTATAATGTATAACGTATGAACATACCAAAATGTTACGCTGAAAATGACATTTTTTTGAAATTCGTGAAAAGTGTACAAGCTTTTAAAGAATGTATTGGTTGCTTTAACTATAAAGCGCACGAATCAGAGATGACCCGTGCGCTTGTCGGTGTTTTATTACTTATCTGTTTTATCGGGATTTAGCACTTTATCGGCAAATGTCGGATTAAACATCGACGGATTATACAAACCGCCAAGCAGCGACTTGTAATTGAAGAAATAGTGAGCGTCCATCTTCTTTAACGAGCTAAAATTCTTCGACACGGCAGCAGTAACAAAGTCACGAATTTTATCCATTGTTTTGCCGACATAAGACGTTCCTCGTCCGTCATCGTAAAATTCGTGCCAAAAGTTAGCTTCGGGGATATCCGTAGATTGATTGTACCGGATAAGCAGCTTATTGCTGCCTTTGTTTCTGTTCTTGTTGTACAGATCATAAGCGTAATCTCCGGTTATTTTGATAGCCTTAACTGCATCACCACCGTTGTTCTTGTATTCAT
The DNA here is from genome assembly GCA_946617595.1 of uncultured Clostridia bacterium. GTDB lineage: Bacteria > Bacillota > Clostridia > Oscillospirales > Ruminococcaceae > Ruminiclostridium_E. Next base: position 4,984 of record CAMOKN010000210.1, on the reverse strand, counting down.
CTTTTGCCTTATCCACAATCGCAAAGATCGTTTCAAAGTCCATAGCTCCGAAACGGTCACTATTCTTGTTTCCTGCCTTCTCATATTCCAAAAGGTTGAAATCCATAAGATGCTTTCGTGTAAACTCATTCGTCGCCGTATCTATAATGCCCTTAACCTCATCACCGATATTCCAGTTATCTTTGACAGTCTCTGTTGCAACATATTTCATTGCAAGACTTAAACCTATAGTTTCTTCGGTGTATCTTGTGCCGGAATAACCGTAACCGCCGCCTTTCATAAAATCATCATTCATATCGGCAAACATTCCGAGCGCTGTAAGCTCGTCTTGATTGTAAAGCGTCCCGCCGCCCTTTGTATCGGTATTCGGGTCGTGTGCATTACGCAGAGCGTTCGCCATAAACTTTACATCACGTTCGAGCCACTTGTCATCACTTCCCTCAAGATTTGCGTAATCAGCATTGGCAGCTATATAGCTGCTGTAGCTTTGCTTCTTTTGATCTGCGAGAGCCATTATGGAATCGTATATCTTTTTGTCATCGATCTGAATTTTCTTATCAATGGACAACTCCGATTCCTGTCTGCTGTATGCAAACAACGTCTGCTTCGCAAATTTATTTGCATAGTCACTCACGGCTTTATTTACGACTGCGTTGAGCATTTCAAGCTGTGCGTCCTTTAATTCTCCCGTAAAATCGTTGTTTATACGGTTTTCGAGACTTGCATACATAGCTCCCGCATAATCCGTAAACTTATCGAGAGTATCAAATCCGGTAGGTGCGGTCAGACAGCCTGCAACATAATCCCAATTGATGTTTTTGTCAAGACCGTTCGTGCGGATATGATCAAGAAAATCAGATTGCGCCATACCGACAACAGCGCTATCTTTAATTGTGGCAAATTCGGACGGCTTACCCTGTGTTATGTATTCGCTTCGCTGAACAGAAGACTGATCCACGGTATTGTAATTGATACCAGCACTTGTTGAGCCGCCGTTCGTTTTGAAAGTCACTTGATGATGAATGAACTGTCCAGTTGAATTTTGCCAGTTTTCTAAAAAAGCAGATTCTGCGGTTGCGTTATTAAGAAATTCGTGTTCAAATGACGGTGACTGTCCTTCCGGGAGCAAACTTATTGCCGGCAAGCACTGCCTGTCGCCATTGAAAAACAGAGTTTCCTTGCGAAGCCCATCCGCACTTTCATTCACGACCTGTATCGGTTTGTCGAGATCGTGGAGCAGCTTCGCAAGTTCTTGCGCTTCTTTAGGGTCTTTGATCTCATTTCGGAATTTGTTCTGTCCGATCTGAGTGATGTTGAATTCCCTTCCATTGATCACATACATAGTTTTGTCCTCCTTGATGTTTATTGTGTGCGATTGACCGCAAATTCACTTAGCTTCCAAAACTCCATTCTTATAAGCGAGATAGCACTTCATATTCCAAACCTCCGGAAGATGCCTATATATTATATCGGCAGAAAACGCTAAAACTTTAGTTATCATCTGATCCTCGCCGTTTTAGCTAATTCAATAGTCTCTTCCTTAGACAATGTGCTCTTTATTTCTAAAACATAATCTCCGTTATCCCAGACCAATGCTCCATAGTCCTCCCAACGAATATAGAAACCCTTTATTCTTCCATCGTCTATTTCTTCGTAATCATAGCCTTCAGTATTGTAAGTGGCATTAAAACTCTTTTTAGTGTATTGTTCAAATCTTATAAAAGTATCATTATTCCTGTATTCAATAAAGTAGATTAAGCTGCTATCTGTTTCCTCTCTATATATGCTATATTCTTCCGGTACATCTATGGAATAGCGTTGTTCAATAAATTCTGGCGCGTCTTCCCAACCAGTGGTAAGTACCAGTGTATGTGTAGGCTTTGTTGTAAATTTGAATCCGTTCACAATATAAAATCCTGTAACCCCCGCAAGCACCAGCACACAAGCCATAATGATAGCCAGAACGAGATATTTCAGTCTGAAACGCCCGGTATGCGCTCTCGGTTCCGGTGCGGTCTTACGTTCCAATGAACGCAGGAGCTTATGCTTGCGTATCCGATAGCGCAGAGAAAAGATATGCCGGTATTCCGGTACCTGCCCATACTTTATTGCTGCGACCTCTGAAAATGCCTGTTTCAATAGCTGTTCACCACTCAACATTTCTGCTCCTCTATGATCTTAATAAGCCTCTTTTTTGCCTTATAGATGCGCTGGCTTACCGTAGTCGGCTTTATCGCCAGTATTCCGGCTATATCTGCTGCCGGAAGCTCACACAGCAGATTCAGATACAGCACCTCGAAATCACTTTCCCTGAGCGAAAATATACATTTTCTGATGCTCTCGGCTGTTAAACGCGAATCAATGACATCGTCAAATGATATCCTGTCTTCAATTTCGTCAATATTCTCGATCGGCATCTCGGAATTGTTTTTCTTCCTGCAAATGTCTATTGATATGTTCCTACTTATAATAACGATGTAATACCCCTGCTTATCAGCAGGTATTTGGATTATTTTTTCAATATTTTCGATAATTCGTACAAATGCACTATGTACCGCATCTTCTGCATCGTGTTTGTTGTGCAATATATCGAATGCTGCGCCGTACATTTTGCGCTCGTAGGTCTTATATAATTGCTCGATGAATGTACGCTGTTCATCGGTCTCAACCATTGATAGATATATCGAAAGCATTTCCTGCTCCTCCGGATCCGAAGATATAACTGCCTCTACTTATATAACGAATGAAAAGCACCGATGTTACCGGTTTTTTGAAAAATATTTTAATTTTGTGAAAATCAGACAAATAATAAACTGCGTTATAGTGCAGAGTGTCAATACATTTTTGTTATTCTTTGAAATTATAACATATTATTGTACTTATTTCAATGAAAAAGCGCACAAGCCGACGCAAATAAAATGCCGCGCCCCTTAATGAGTGCGGCATCGACGCTTATTCTTTGATACTGTGGACTATTTGCAGTTTTGATGATGCGATGAATACAGAGAACGCTGCGGAAAACTGAATAATTTGGCGCTGTCACATCATTTGACTGATTTTTTATATAGTATTCGAGCAATAATCAAGCATACAGCTATACCTATACTGTAAGGTATGGTTTTAAAAAAAGCAGTATAAACGGGTGCGCTGTTTACTAATTGGGGGTGGGACAAAATAGCATAAGAAGCACCTATGCTAAAACAGCATATTCCAAATAAAATTATTGCTACGGCAATAAAAGCATAACTTAATTTCCTCATATATATTCCCTTCTTTGAAAAATCAACCATTTAATGTGACAGAGCCAATAATTTATTTGTATTCAGGGTTCACCAAATAAAAATCGCCTATTTCACAAACATTATCAGCTTCGTCTGTTATTTCGATACATGAAACTCCTATCCTGTCCGGATTTTCAACATTAATCAAATGCTGGTAGTATCTAATCCTATACTCTTTATCAGCATCTGTTTTTAATTCCTTTATATGAGGTGAAACCTTAAATAAGACATACTCTCCATTTCTTAAAGAATCATCATCCCCATACAAAACATTGCCGTATGATGTGATATTTCCTTGGAAGAAAACCATAGCTTGTTCAATATCCTCATCTATGTTTTCATAATTATCAAGAAGCTTTTCACAGAACATACTTTTGAGAGCATTACTGTCCTTTTCCTCCAAACAACGAATTATCTCTTTAAAGTCATTTTTCATTTGAGCTTTTACCGTAAAAACATTCTGCTCATCAGAATTGTCGATTGAAGGAATAAAAATACACGAGGAAAAATTTAGTACTATTATTGATAGAACCATTATTATGAAAATCTTTTTTGCCATAGATTGATGTCACTCCAATAGTACGCAGTATATGTCAAAATTTATTATCGTAAACCCTTTACACAAGGCTTTTCTTGATTATACCACATATATCAGAAAAATGCAATATCAAAACAGGCGCACAAACTAAAACCCGGTCAAAGCAACTTACTGAATATCGACCCGCTCATTGCCGAAGTATAAGCGGCTGTATGTGTACCGGAATATGTATCGGCACTCATAGCGGAAAGCACGGAAATGCTGTCGGTCTGTTCCTTTATAAGGCTTGCGAAAGATGACTTGACGCCGAAAATTTTTGAAATATCGTCATTATCGGATTTCATGAATTTATCCTTGTCCACGCTTAAGTTCCCGCTTTTGTCCGCGCTGATACCGATATTCCCAAGCGCCCGCGAGAACACATTTGCAACATCAGAGATATACCTTGCCTTGCCGATGACAGAGCTGTTGGAAGAGCTTTTCACAGCCGCGAGCATATCATTGTACCCGTCAGCGAACTTCACGGCTTCATCATAGGCTTTTTCGATGTCGGGTGTGTCTTCGTCAAGGAGGTCGTTAATTGCCTTTGCACTGTCGCTCATAGCTGTGACGGCGTTGTTGTACCTACTGCCGGTGATCGAATATGTTGCAGCCTTTGTCCTTGATGTTCCCGAAGTGTTTTCGCTTTTTTCAGCTTCAATATCGTCTGCAATCTTACGGGCTTCCGCAAGATATGATTTGAATGTGTTGTTGCTTACCTTATAGGTGTTTCTTCTGCCGATAGAGCTGCGTTTGAAGCTGCTGCGCCCCATATATCTGCTTATTGATGAACGGTGTAATCCAAAACTTCTCATGATTTTCTTCCTTTCTCAGCTGATTTTTATTACTTCGTTGAATATCTGCACAGACCGTATCTGCTCAACATCAAAGATATTCAAATTTCTGCCTATCGTGTAATCAAGAACTATCATGCCATCCTCGTTCAAATATCCGGCGCCGCCCTCAAAGTTTCCCGTATAGTCGGACAAGTCGATAACATTGCCGTCCTCGTATGTCACATAGATCGGATAGGCGTTGCTGTCGTAAGTCTGAATGTATTCGATGCTCTCCGAAAGCTCCATAAATGCTCCGAGAGGAGAAAGCACGAACCTGTTGAGATGAACGC
>CAMOKN010000209.1 GCA_946617595.1 uncultured Clostridia bacterium | reverse complement strand
CCTGACCCCTCCACCTCTCCACCCTCCTGAAAGGCGAATACCTGAGTGAATAGTATCTGTTCACGATAACACAAAAAAGAAAAGCACAGAGCATATCAAAATGTTCTGTGCTTTATTATTGCAGAAAATGTGTCAGTTATTTGTAATAAACGTGTTCAAGGAAGTTGATCGGATTATATTTCTGATTTCCTGAACGAACTTCAAAGTGCATATGAGGACCGGTGACCTGTCCGGTGCTGCCCTCTTTTGCAATATTCTGACCCTGGATGACCTGTTCGCCGACTGTTACCAGCAGCTCGCTGCAATGACCGTACAAGGTCTGTAATCCGTTTCCGTGATCTATGATAACGCAGTTTCCGTAGCCATAGTTCCAGCCTGCGAGAATGACTGTTCCGCTCGCTCCGGCATAGATAGGCGCACCATAATATTCAACTATGTCTATTCCGAGATGTCCGGCATATCCTCCGTCCCACTGCGTGAGCTCGCTGACGTGGCTCTTGCCGACGTCCATAGGCCAGATGAACTTTCCGTAGCCCGCATCTTCCGGCGAATACTGCTCAGGCGGGATCTTTGTTCCAAGCGCTATACGCTCGGTCACGGGATCTGATACAGTTACTACATTCTTTATCCGGCGTGAAGTCTCGATATTGTTTACATAAGTAACATCAGCAGTTACGTGTTCTATTCCGGGAACTCCCTCTGTGGTAACTCTTGTTACTCCGGTATAGAGGTTATTGTCATTATAATACTCAGTCCCATAATCGACTTCAGTATCATATTCTTCGACTACTGAGACATTTACGGAAAGAAAAGGTATTTCCTCCCTGATTTTTATACGCTGACCCTCTGTTATCTCATTTTCGGACAAACCGCTGTTGAACAGTTCGAGCTGACGCAGAGAAAGTCCTGTTTTTGCCGAGATAGTCTCTGCTGTGTCACCGTCTTCGGCAATATAGAATCCGGCGTTTGCTTTTACACTGAGCAGCTGTGAAATGAGCCAGTCGGTGTCTATTATAGATCCTGAGAGGTAAAGACCTGCTGTATCATATTCCATAGAATCGCGGAAGCTTATATCGGCATTCGGGTGATTAGCTCTGTACTTTTCAAGTATCCCGTCCAGCGCTTTCTTCACAGGCTCGTTATCGGGGATAGCGCCCTGGAATACTCCGTTCAGATAGAATCCGTATGCGTATTCAACGCTTATATCCGAATATTCAAGTATCATATCAGCGACCTGATATTTTGTAAGCGCAGGAGCAGAATTTACAAGTTCTATTGAGAACTGAGGTTCGAGCCGTATGCTCTCATCGCTGCCGAGGTAGTTTATTCTGTCTTTAAGTATCTCGTCCGCATCGTAGAAGACCTGCTCGTTTTCAACATACCCGAGGAACTTTCCGTTTACGGTGAGCTTTACGAAATAGTTGAGATCCGAAGCATAGGATACTATATTAAACAGGAACACGACGCATACTATCGGCGCGGCAATATTGAATACAGTCACCGCAACGCCTGTGCTGCCGAAAATGAAATCTCCGAGGTGCGAAAAAGCGATCTTTACCGCAGCACCGAGTCCTTTTTCCTTCTTGTTGTCTTCTATGTCACTTCTCGCACGTTTAAGTGCATGGATAGTCTTTACCACCGGCGATATGAGCAGAACGATAAGATACCCGATCTTCTTCATAAGGGCGGACGTGAAGTTCTCAGAGCGCTTTAAAATGAATCTTGCCGCCGAGACGATACCTTTTCCGGTTCGTTTAGCAAGACCCACGAATATCATTATTATGTATCTGCCGAAATTTGAAAGATAGATTGCGATATTGTTCAGAAATTCGCTTCTTGCAGCCTTTCTTATCTTCTTTTTTTCGGCTTTTTCTTCCGCTTTAGCCTGTTTTTCTTCGAGCTTTGCGGTATCTTTATTTTCGGTATCAGCCAAAATTTTTCTCCTGTAATATAAAAATAGGTGTGTATTGCTATTATAACATTTTTCCTTCTGCCTTTCAATACAGCAATTTGAACAAATAACCTGTCTGTTCTGTCTGAAAATTCTACCCATTCCAAATCATGGAAAAAATTATCCCCTCCCATCTGGGAGAGGATACAGTCTGTCAAAAAAATATTTGTAGGAATTGTGAAGTGACTTTTTAAGTTCCGCGGAGCGGGATTTGCTTTTGCTACTTTTCACATTGAAAAGTAGCGGGGACGGGGGCGGAGCCCCAGCGGGTGCAGGGCGGAACCCTGCCGGGGACGGGGGCAGCGCCCCAGCGGGTGCAGGGCGAAACCCTGCCGGGGACGGGGGCAGCGCCCCAGCGGGTGCAGGGCGGAACCCTGCCGGGGACGGGGGCGGAGCCCCTTCTCAAGCGTAAGCGACTGTTCTGACAGTCTCATTTGGCGGTCATTCTATTTCCTCGTAGTTTCCGAGGAAGCGGTAGAACTTTGTTTCGCGTTCAAGTCCGGTGAGAAGCTTTATTACATTTTCATCTTTAATGCTGCCGATGAAGTCTAGATAGAAAATGAAATCGAAAGCATCGTCTTTCAGATAAGCAAGCGAATCCGGCATAGGTTTGCTCTCTATGCGGCACAGGTTCAGTCCGCAGTATGCAAATCTCGTAAGTATCCTGTAAAGACTTCCTGGGGTATGCGGAACGGTCAGGCACAGCGATACGACAGACGCTTTTTCCGGCACCTGAAGCTTTTTTGATATCATCAGGAACCGTGTGAAATTATCCTTTATATCGGTTATATCTTCTGCGATAGGTTCAAGTCCGAAAAGCCTTGCGCATGATGCTGAGCATATTGCGGCAACCGAATTGTCACTCGATGCGGCAACATATTCCGCTGCTTTCGCGGTAGAGCTTGTCTCGGAGAATGCGAATTTCTGTTCTTCAAGGAATTTAGAGCATTGCTTCAGTGCCATTTCGTGAGACATAACGACATTGATATCTGAGATATCCGTCCCTTTTTTTGCGGCAAGAACGTGATTTATGCGAATTTTTGTGCTTCTGCATATATAAAATTCATGGCGCAGCATCAGATCGTAAGTCGCGCCGACATCGCCGGCGGTTGAATTTTCGATCGGCAGCACGCCGTAATCTATCTCTCCGTTCTCGACGGCTCTGAAAACTGCTGCGAAATCCTGAAAATAGCTGATCTTACAGTTATTTCCGAAAAATTTCTCACAGGCATCTGCTGTGTAGCTTCCCTTTGTGACGGCGCCGACAGTGGGCATTTCTTTTTCCTCAGAAACGTCAAACGGGATAACCTCGGTAAGCACCTGCTGCTGGCGGCATTTGGATATATCCATAAGTGTGGTGAAAAACAATTTTGCTGCATCTTTGAGATCGGGAGATACAGCAGCGCAGGTCTTTCTGAGCACCTCTTCTTCTCTGCCGCTCTGAAATACAGCCATGTTGTGCTGTCTTTTGTACTCGGCAACATCGCAGGCTATAGCTGCACGCTTCTCAAACAGCGCCGCAAGCTCGTCGTCTATGCGGTCTATCTCGTCTCTGAGTTCTTTAAGTTCCATAGGATCTCCTGTTCTTTGGGGCTGCGGGGGCTTGTATGCTGTCAGTCGCCGGCAACTGACTCTTCCGGCTCATCGCCGTTCTCTTCTGCGTCATCGGGTTCCTGAGTCTTCTCCGGCGGTTCTGTCACGGGAGGATCTGTCTTTGCCGGGGTCACCGCATAATATACGATAACTATTTCGTTTTCGGAAATATATACCTGATCGCCGACCTCTTTGCTGCATCTTGAAACATACCCCTGCTTGACTTCGTCTGTTTCTTCGGCTTCTGTTTCAAATCTCACGCCGAGCTGAACGAGCTTCGCAGTATATTCGCTGAGCTTCATTCCCACATAGTCGGGCAGATAGGTGAATGCGGGTCCTTTGCTGACCTTGATGTGTACTGTCGTACCCGATGTGACAGATGTTCCGGGATCTATATCCTGCCCGTAGATCACGCCCTCGGCGTATTCATCGGTGTAATCATATTCTGCCTCGAATTTCAGCATAGAATACCTGTTTTCAAGCGAAGAATTGAAGAATCTGCTTACAAAATCGGGCATCAGCAGCTTGTCACCGCCTGCGGTAGTGGCAGGAGGGGCGGTAGTTGCAGCTGTTGTGCGGCTTGTGGTGACTTTTGTCTCCGGCGCCTGCGTCGTGACTGATGTTGAGGTAGATATACCTTCGGATGCATTCTTTGCTTCCTGTGAAAAATATATTATCGCGATGACCAGAGCGATCACCATTGCAAAGAAAATGAAAATGCCGATTATCGTCCCGACATTTGAACTTTTCTGCTTATTCTTTTTCTTTTTTGCGGAAGTCTGCTTGCTGCTCCTTGACGGCTGATGTTTACGGAACTCTTCGTCATCATCGTCAGGGTCGAATCTCACGGCAGCCTTCGGAGTTACGGGTCCGTCGTATTCCGGTTCGGGCGGTTCAGCAGGTTTTTCAGGAAGTTCCGCGGTCGGGACGGTGTATAAACGTGTTCTCAGAGCCGTGATATTGTGTATGCGGTTTGTGCGGTCGATCTTCATTCCGTCGGATATAGTGTCGGAAATATATTTCGGTATTGCGTCGTTTATATCATACGGCTGAACGAACATATCTTCGTTCTTCCTGGCATTGGCATCGGGCGGAACTTCTCCGGTAAGAACTCTGTAAAGCACAGCACAGAGACTGTAAACGTCGGTCCAGCTTCCGTGTCTTTCCGAAAGATCGTACTGTTCGCTGGGAGCATATCCGGGGAATATCTCGCAGTTTATCTGCGAACCCTCGGTCCTTGCCGCTGAGATATCAATAGAGGTAAGAATCGGTTTTCCGTCATTTGTGACAAATATAGTTGAAGGGCTGATCCCTCTGTGAACGATGCCCTTTTCGTGCAGTTCGTTCAGCGTATCGAGCAGTGCAGGAAGTTTTTCTTTTATCTCGTTCCATGTGAGCTTTCCGCCGTGCTGGTTCAGATATTCTTCAAGAGTAACTGCATCTGTATGTTCGGTAACGACATATCCTGTTCCGTTTGATGCGAATATCTCATATTCGCGGCGCAGACAGCTTTCTCCCATGCTGGTTATCATGGTCTTGTGCAGGTCCGCAAATTCGGAAAGGTATGATTTGAACAGCGGCATTGAGCCTTCTTTTATCTCTACTGATTCGCCGTCCGCGCCTCTCACACAGAGCGTATCCGGCATGAACTCCTTTATCTCGACTGCCTTGTTCTCCGTCTTGTCGAATGCAAGATACAGCGCACCCTCTCCGCCCCTGGAGATGAGCTTTCCGATGATATATCTGTCCGCAAGAAGTGTTTTCGGAGCAAGACATTCTGCCGGATCTGCGTCGTTATCTGTATATCCGCATACCGCGCAGGGTCCGCTGTAAAGCTTCTCGTTCATGCAGCCCATACAGCGGTCGATCTGTACTTTCATAATAATCCCCTTATTTTGTTTGTATATTATTGAGGCAATTGTCAGCTTTCGATCATACTCAGATGTTCTCCCGTCACCTTGCGTCCGAGCCGGTTTGCCCATCTCTCGGGGTAGAAGCTGTAGTATGATATGCCGGTTCTCTCACGCCTTTTTATGAAATACGGGAACAGGCACCACACAGCGGACGGGATACTTATAACAAAAGGATATATCACTCCGAGCATCAGCGACTGTATGGTATGTCCGTACTCATGGATAAGGACTTCTTCCCGGTATCTCCCTTCAAGCGACTCCGACAGGAATACGAACAGCCCGAGAGATACACTGTCAGACCTGCCCCACCCGGTCACTATGCAGCACCTGTAAACGCGGTGCTCATGCCCCGCCAGCAGCAGGAATATCACAGCACCGATGAGGGTCTGGATAATTCCCCACGTACACTGAACAAGCACATATCCTGTTTTTTTCAATATACTCATACATTTTTATTTTACTCTTTTGGCGCGTTTATGTCAATTGTAGGTATGCACAAAACCTTGACACAGCCGACCGCTTATGATACAATAATATTACTAATTGAAGGGAACCTCTAAAAACCCATTTGAGAGAAAAATAGCTACTTGCACCGATAGCTGCGTCAAGTCCTCTCACCATGCGCCAGCAAGCTTTCGGAGACTTTTCTTGCTCTCGGTGCAACTATCTCATTTTCTCTTTTCAAAGCAGTTTTT
>CAMOKN010000208.1 GCA_946617595.1 uncultured Clostridia bacterium | reverse complement strand
TTATACAACACAGTGATAACGTTCGCCACAGTGGATCCGATAAACTATACATTCAATGGTACGTTAACCGGAAAGGCAAACTCGCCTGTGAATGTGTGGGAGACAAAGGGGCCTTCCGGCGGCGCATGGAACGGGAATTATTTCAGACTGCGCGAAACGGTCTCTCCGGAAAACGGCAGTTTCTCTGTCACAGTTCAGCCCTATTCGATGATAACGCTAACCACGCTTGAAACCGAGCGGGGTGAGTTCGCGGAGCTTGAAAGCAGAATGCTTGAACTGCCATATACAGACGATTTTGAGTACAGCGATGAGTACCTTTCGGCAAGAGGCGGAGCGCCCCGCTATACCACGGACGAGGGCGGGGCTTTCGAGGTAGTGACAGACGATAACGGCAATAAGGTGCTTATGCAGAAGATAACCGAAGCTACACGCGCCGAGGAGTGGGGAAGTACCCCCTCACCCGTTACTAATTTCGGTGATGACCGCTGGTTCAACTACTCCGTGAGCGCAGACGTGAAGTTTGCGGACAGCGGGGAACCCGACAAGAACAGCACTGCGGTGGGACTGAGGTATAATCTTGCGGACAGCGGAGCGAGCGGCTGGAGTTTACAGCTGAACGAAGCAGGAGAATGGCGTCTGCGAATAGGCTCAAAGCCTGTCGCAGCGGGGAATGTTACGCTGAAAGACGGCTGGAACAGCATAAAAACAGAAGCTGTGTACAATACCATACGCGGCTATGTGAACGGCAAGCTTGTCACGGAAGCGGACGAGAATACCGAGGGGTATGTCATGCAGTCCGCAGGACGTGCCGCGCTGTACAGCAGCTATTACAACAACTGCTTCGATAATGTCAGAGTTGAACCTGTTGAGGGTGCGGAAGCTTACGTCACCCGGTTCGATGATACCGATGACGGTATCACATACAAAGGTGACTGGTCACACAGCACAATGGACAGCTTCAAAAACTACAAACGGACTATATCGACCGGGAACTCCGGTGCATCGGTGAGCATAGAGTTTGACGGCACAGGTATTCTGCTGATAGGCGCGGAAAGCGGAAACGCGGTCATTGACACGGAGCTTGACGGAAATGCGGAGGACAGTGCCTTTTCAGTCCCGAAAACTTCCAACAGACAGGCTTTCTATGCCATTTACGGGCTTGACAGCGGGCATCATACGCTCACTGTTACGGTAAGCGAAGGCTCGCTGGTATTCGACGCGGCAGAGGTGCTTCTTGACAGAGAACAGTCGGAAAAGCTTCTTGCTTCCGGGACGAAGGAAAACGGATCCGTAATAAATGATACCCCTTGACATTTTGTCAGTTTTGTGTATAATAGAATATATGGACGCGGTATCGGATACCGTCGGACAGACTGCATCGGACAGACTCGATGCGGATAATGTGGGAACAAAAGAATAAATACGCAGGACACAGCCGCACGGGAATACAAGTGCGGTTGTGTCACTGTTTGGCGTAAGAAGCATGACAAATTTGCTGACTTGATGTCAAATAAACCGGGAGGAATGTATGCCGAAAGGATCGAAAGAACTTACCAATTCAAGAAAAGACGAGATAATAAGCGCCTGCGAAAAGCTGTACAGGACGATGAATTTCAAGGATATCACTCTCGGCGATATCAGCAGGGAAACATCGTTTTCGCGTCCCTCTATCTACAACTATTTTCAGACGAAAGAGGAAATATTCCTCGGACTTATGCAGCGCGAGTACGATCTCTGGAATGCAGACCTGCGTGCGATATTGTCGGATAATGATACGCTGACGGCTGACGAGCTTGCGGGAGAGATAGCGCATTCCCTCGAAAACCGTACCCAATTGCTGAAACTGCTGTCGATGAACCATTACGATATGGAGGAGCATTCCCGCCCTGAGCGTCTGACTGAATTCAAGAAGTCATACGGCGAGTCCCTCGATGCGGTACGGGATATCCTGTCGAAATTCTGTCCGGATATGGACGAGGAGTCAAGAGAACGCTTCATATTTGTGTTCTTTCCGTTTATGTTCGGCATATATCCGTATTCTGTCGCTACCGAGAAACAGCTTGCGGCGATGAAGGAAGCAGGCGTGAAATTCACGAAATGTTCGGTGTACAAGATAATTTATAACTGCATAAGAAAACTTCTGGGGGACCGATGATATGAGCATCACAGTAAACATCTATTACAGCGGAGAGAACGGAAACGCGCGGAAATTCGCCGAAGAAATGACAAAAAGCGGAACAGTCGGTAAAATACGCAATGAAAAAGGAAATCTGCGGTATGATTACTTTCAGCCCCTTGACGATCCCGAAACAATACTGCTGATCGACTCGTGGGAAGATCAGACTGCGATTGACCTGCACCATGCTTCGCCTATGATGTCGGCGATCGCAGAGCTTCGTCAGAAATATGCTCTTAAAATGCGGGTCGAGCGGTATATTGCAGACAACGGGATCCCGGAGTCCGACAAAAAATTTATTGTAACCGAAAACAAAAAGTAATTATCATATATCTTGGATATATGACAAGGAGGATCACATGAAAGAGAAGATAACACAGACTGCCGGCAGACAGCAGCTCGGCGGTTTCGCACCGATGTTCGCGCATCTCAACGATGATGTGCTGTTCGGCGAGGTATGGAATGAAGAAGCGATAGATACAAAAACAAAGTGCATCATAACCGTTGTGTCGCTCATGGCGTCCGGCATCACCGACAGTTCGCTCTCATACCATTTGCAGAATGCAAAGGCTCACGGTGTCACAAAAGCAGAGATAGCGGCAATAATCACACACGCGACGATGTACTGCGGCTGGCCGAAAGGCTGGGCGGTATTCCGGCTTGCAAAGGAAGTATGGAACGAGCAGACACCGGAACTTACCGAAAAGGACAGGTATCAGAATACCATATTCTTCCCCATAGGTGAGCCTAACCCCTACGGTCAGTTCTTCGCCGGTCAGAGCTATCTTGCGCCTCTGTCGGACAAGCAGGTGCCGGTGTTCAATGTCACATTCGAGCCCGCGT
>CAMOKN010000207.1 GCA_946617595.1 uncultured Clostridia bacterium | reverse complement strand
GATGAAGACGTTCAAAGGAGCCTGCAGGCGGGAATGAATGCACATCTGACAAAGCCGATCTTAACGGAAAGCACATTCTTCTTGCCGAAGATGTGCAGATAAATGCAGAAATAATGAAAATGGTGCTGAAAAAACGCGGAATGATCGTTGACCATGAGACTAACGGCAGACTTATTCTTGAAAAGTTTGCAGGAAGCGAGCCCGGATACTACGACGCGGTGCTCATGGACGTGAGAATGCCGGAAATGGACGGACTTGAAGCCACCGCCGCCATACGGAAGCTTGACCGCCCCGATGCCGGAAGCGTGCCGATAATCGCTCTGACTGCAAACGCCTTTGATGAAGACGTTCAAAGGAGCCTGCAGGCGGGAATGAATGCACATCTGACAAAGCCGATAGATAACGATGCTCTGTACTCGGCTCTGGAAATGCTTATACGGGAGTAAAGCCTGATTGTTGCCGCGTCCTAATGTGCATAGCGCAAAAAACAATGAGCACATTAATGTCTGTTCATCGTTTGGTACATACTGCCTTATATCCTGTGAGCGATCGGGAAAATAAATCGAATAAAAAACATCGGTTCCGGGGATCTTCCCGAAACCGATGTCTTTTTGTTATCCGTTTTTATCTGCGCTTTCTTGCAGCAGCAGCCGTCAATGCTGCCGCACCTGCGAGGAACACTGACGAGTACAGCGCATTGCCCGTTGCAGGGTTTTTGTCCTGTTTCGTAGCCGTGTCCACATTTATCGAGTATGTGATCATCTCGTCAAACAGCGCGCCGTAATCAATGACCTCGCCGTTGAATACCACGTTTACCGTGCTGACTGCCTTGCCGGCTGCTGCGTCCGCTTCCTTAACAGTGTAGTTGTATCTTTTCATTCAAATACAGATATCTTTCGCAGCAACAGCCAACGCGTTCCTTAAATCAGGATCTTATTTTTTCGCGGAAAGCCTTTTTATTTCTTCAAAATCCTCGACAAGTCCAAAGAAAAATTTCCTTTGTAATTCATTTCCAATTACCGTTACAGGTTTGAGCTGTGCGATCGAATTACCTCTCATCAGCATCATTTCTTTGTAAAGTACATACGTCTCGGGTTGTGCAAATACAAGCTTTACAGGCTTTATAAGACCGCTCTTCACCTTATCCGCATACGAGGGATTTACCTTCTCCAGATTTCTTTCAAGGCAATCAATGACTGTTTCGGCATTCAGCTCCTTTGGAACACGGTCTATCTCCATTATGAATACATATCTGATATCATCGGTATCGGGATAGACAGAGCTGTCCACCAGCAGAAAACCGCATTCTTTCGCGGTACTGTCGGCTGCGACACGAAGCGCCATTTCCGTGGTCTTCTCGCCCATAAGACTTACGGTCTTATCGATACGGTACTGAAATTCTACCAAAGGTGTGGCGTTATAATAGCCCGTGACCAGAAGCACATCTTTCATTCGGTAACGGTAGAAGCCCGAATGATTTGTTATGACAAGCTCATACTTTTTTCCGACCTCAAGTTTGTCCATAGTGACAGGTTCAGCATTTTCTTCATCAACCGGGATAAATTCGTAAAACAAAGAATCCGGGATAAGCGCAGATTCATGTGACGCGATCTCCACGGGAACAGAAAATATTCCCTCTGATGCTGAGATCCCACGATAGTAAAATGCTATATCAGTTCCGAGATAGCGTTCGCGTACTTCATTAGTGTATCTTGAAAATCCGGCAGATGCCCCTCCCGTAACGAATTGAAGTTCTTTCCATACCTTCGGAATAAATGGAGTATCAAATCCCTTTTCAAAAATAGCCGACAGCTCCGCCGCACGCTCCGGCATAGGTCTGATCCCGGCGGAAAGGCTTTCTCTCAGATCTTCCGGAAGCTCTATAGATTCATCTATTACACCCTTTTCAATATCATTAACCAAAAGCTTCCAATTCTTTTCTATGTAACGGCAAAAGTCAAGAATAAAGCCTGTGAACGTACAGTTTATGTTGTTGAGATCCTTGTCGCAGAGGGCATATCTTGCATTCAGATATCTTGTATCGGTGCCTTTCGGCGAAAATGTTGCCTGACTCGGAGTCGGAAAAATATGCTGCCATTTGTCGATATATGGCCTGAGTGCCGCCTCAGAGATCGGTCCGTAAGGGGTCCCGTCACCGAGCTTGATTATGGAGCCGCCGCAGCGTATCAGATTCAGCCAGCGGCCGCCAAAATATTTTTCCTGAAGAAGTCTGTATAAAAATCCGGATTGATAACCCAAGCTGTATCGGGTAAAACAATCCCGTGTCCTTTGCGTGTAAGGTATCTTTTTGGGAACGCCTACAGTTCCTGATGTCTTGTTGTACCAGACAGGCTTCTGACTGCAAATAAGGTTTTCTTCCCCGTCATTTACCATTCGATCAATATACGGTGCGTAATCGTCATACTCGGTGATCGGAACTTGTTTCCGGTAATCCTCGATCGAGGTTATCTTTTCAAAATTGTATTTCCTTCCGTATTCGGTGTCCTTGTTTTCATTCAAGAGCTCCAGCAGCAGTTTTGTCTGGACTTCCAAAGGTTTTCTTGTCATGATATCAAACCACGCAAGAAGCTTTTCCCTATCCTCAATTCCATTTCTGCGCATTTGGTTGAGCACTTCATACATGATATTTTATCCTCCTTGTGATATTGTGCGGCAAAAACAAATGCTTTGTCAAGTGATTATCATATTCAATTTCTATTTATTATCAAAAACAGCACACAGCCAATTGATAAAATCTCTGTAATGCTATCCCAATATTGAAGAACTTACTGATTATTGATGTTAATATTTGCGATAGTGATCGGCTCCGAACCGCATTCGTAAAATACAACGCTGTTTGTTTTCAGTTCCTCGATAAATGCGTCATATAAAATATGCTCGGAAAAAGGTTGGAGCATCGACACGAAAATATTTCCGTTTACTGCCGATGTTTCAGAAAGCGAGAAAGGACCCGCAGGCGTGATCGTCCAGAATTCTTTTATATGGGCACCAAGCTGCGGAAACTGCCACTTGCCGACATAGCTTACATAATATGTTGAAGAATTG
>CAMOKN010000206.1 GCA_946617595.1 uncultured Clostridia bacterium | reverse complement strand
TCGGAGCAAACTCCAGCCCGTTCTCCTCAACATATTCCCTGAAACGCGGGAACGCGCCGATCCTGTATTGATGACCGCGCCGTTTCAGTTCTTTTCCAAGCTCGACAAACGGCTGTACATCGCCGCGTGAGCCTATCGCAATAGCTGTTATCTTCATATTCTTTATCAACACCTCAAAGCGGTTAGCGTACGCTTACCATATGCTATTATATCACAAGATATTCGCTAAATCAAGAGTTTTATTCAAAAAAATGTTGCAAGTTCTGCTCTTATGTGGTATAATATATCAGAGTTAGATGCAGCTAACCTTATTGTAACAATAAACGGAAGTGAGACAAATGCACCCATATTACAGTGCGAATAAAAAGAAATATGACAAACAGCTCAGAAAGCTGTTTTCACATATCAGAAGTGAGATATGGACGGTTTTCTTGTGTAATGCCGATGACATAATAAACGAGACGGCGGAAGTGTTCGCAAACGAGATGCTTCCCGAAATCCCGTTTGTCGGCGGGAAGAAAAACTCCAACGATTCATCGAATCTGACGATGTGCTGCATAGGTGCGACGTTTTTTATCGTGGGCAGGAGACACAATGTTCCTGACGAAGAGGCGGGAAGACTGCTCCATATCGCTTGGGAGCGCAGCAAGAAAAAGGTATCACCGGCTGTCAGCCGAATGATCATCAGTATGTTGAATTTGACACTTGTACATAAAGCGCTGCGCTCATTCGCAGAAAAAAGCCGCAGATTTGCTGAACAATACCCTTATGCATGGCTTTTTGAATACGCAGAGCCGGACGATGAATACAGCGTCAAAATATACTGCATGAAATGCGGAGCCTGCAAATTCCTGACAGAAAAAGGGCTCGGTAACATAATGCCGTATCTTTGCAATCTCGATTTCGTTACCGCGGAGAAGTTCGGCGCTCCGTTCTACAGGAACGAGGTCATAGCCTACGGCGACAAATGCTGTGCAAGCCTGATAAAGCGAACCGCGCCTGTTGTGACAGACAATTTCCCGCCTCACGGACTGCGCGGTGACGGATTGAAATAATAGAAGGAGACTGAAAATGAATACATTTGGCGAAGATCTGAAAAGCTTTCTTGAAAAGAACCCATACAAGGTTGCAGATATCGGCGGCATAAAATACAGATATATACTCACGGGCGAGAGCAATCACACGACTATTGTTGCATTCAGCGGTCTCGAAATGCAGGAAATGTGGATAAAATACGCCGAGGATCTGTCGGACGAGTACGGTTTTCTGATAACAGAATACCCGCGGGAACTCAAAACGAACAAAGAACAGGCGAAGTGCCTGCACTCGCTTCTAAAAAAGCTTGGGATAGAAAAGCCTGTGCTGTGCGGAGCAAGCGACGGCGGGGTACACGCGCAGTTCTACGCGCGCGAGTATCCCGATGATATAAGCGGGCTTATCCTTATGACGACCGTGTCACTCAATTCCGAATATGTGCGCAAGGCACGAAAAGCGGCAGGTGCTATGTCACTGCTTGATTTCAAGATAAGGCATACAAAGTATGAAAAGATAAGGAAAAAACTTGTCGGGATAGCAGAGGGATATATGAACGATGAAACCGACGAAGAAAAGGCATACGGTCACACTTTTTTTGAGGCGGTGACCGTTCCGGAAAGCTACCGTGACAGGTATCTCCATTCAATGGTGCTGCTTAAAGATATGCTCGGTGAAAAAGATTTTACGGTTAAGGATTTCGACAAACTTGACGGAAAAGTCTTGCTTCTGCAGCCGGAAAAGGATATATTCAGCAAGAATGATCAGGAAGCTCTGACAGGACTTTTCAGCCGACCCGAAGTACATACGATGAAAGGCGGTCATATCGCTTTTGTGATCAGGTCTCCTGAATACATCGCTATCATACGGGAATTTCTGAAAAGACTGCCGCAAACTGTTTTTATGCACACAGACAAAGGCGGTGGAAAAAACTGCTTGTAAATAATGTCTGCTCATCAACCGCGAATCAGCTTCATAGCGCAGCTTGAAGCTGATTCGCGGTTGCAAAAGTGCAAGGAAAATCGCTTAAAATTCAAATTTTCCTTGCACTTTTGTTCGCCCGAAGGGCGAAATGAGCTTGACATCAAGGAATGTGTCCGCTGAAAAACACGCTGAAAGCGCGTTTTTCAGCAATCCCAAATCCTGTAAAACAGGATTTGGGACAACAACTGCCAAACGGCAGTTGTTGAGGACACATTAAATAAAAGAAACGATATATAAAGGAGAAACGTATGACTTTATTGATAGAATGTATTGTCGGGATCATATTATTCACTCTTATCGTGGTTCCGCTTACTTTGAAAGATCCTCTCGGATCTGTCGGGGATTATCCTCCCGCGATAAGAGAAAGATGTATAGAATTGGGATTGGTCTCCAAAACCGAAAAAAGATTCACCACTAAAGAATTGATTAAAAAAGTTATCGCAATGATCGTTTTTACGGTATTGTTCTCGTTCGTGGTATATAAATTCAACGGGGCAGATACTTTTATCGACGGCTTTGTGAATTCATATATCATCTGGCTTGCGGTTGACTGGTATGACGCAATTGTTCTTGACTGTATCTGGTTTTGTCATTCCAAAAAGGTGATGATAAAAGGCACCGAGGATATGAAAGAATACAAGGACTACTTGTTTCATATCAAGCAGTCCTGTATCGGAATGTTACTTGGTCTGCCGGTATGCGTGGCAGTGGGAGCTTTGGTGATGATATTCTAAAAGAATTTCTTATAGGAAAGAAAAAACATAGTGTTTTTTCTCTTAATCTCACGAAACTCTCCATTTTTCCAGCGCT
>CAMOKN010000205.1 GCA_946617595.1 uncultured Clostridia bacterium | reverse complement strand
TGCGTCAAACCTCCTAACCGGGCGTGGTCTCCCCAGCAGCGGGGAGGTGTCGAGCTTGCGAGACAGAGGGGCTGACCGACAGACCAGCCCGGCTTCGTCGGCTTTCCTTGTATTCGACGCGGCTATCTCATTTTCTCTGTTCAAAGCGGTTTTTAGAGGTACCCTAAAGAGAAGTGATTCTTCATCAGGCGAACCGAAGCCCTCATCGAGAACATTGTATCAAGCATTATCCCTCCCGCTGTCGGCCGGATCTCAGTTGAAAGTCCTTACACAAGTGACAGCGATGCCTTGAAAGATCCGCCGTAAACAAAATCCATCAACCCAGAAATTCTGCAAGGGTACGCAAAGACTGCAATACCGCCTTATCCCCGTATGCAGGGACTCTGTCTGTACGCAGGCTGAAAACCGGTTCTGCTATCTGTTTGCAATTCATGGTATGCAGCAGGATCTTCGCTGTCCGCACAGCTCCTTCGGGTTTGCCGACCCCGCCGCCTGCAAGTATTATCCCGCCCTTTTTAGGCTTGATATCAGGAGTTTTTTTTCCGAACATTTCCATACAATCGAACATCTGCAATCTGCTGCCAATACCAAGAAGCTTTGCTGAAAGCTCTGAGAAATGCACAGGTGATGCAATAACAACATTGTCGCAGATGCGTATGTATTCATACACCTCCTGCATTTCATCTTCTTCAGCACAGCCGGAATGTTCGCGGCAATAACGGCAATCAACACAAGGCGAGATATTGCAGTCGTATGCATTAACGGTTTTATATTCACTGCTGAGCTGCTCCATGAGTGTATTTATCATAAATGCTGTATCTCCGTTTTTTCGCGGAGAACCGTTCAATATCAGCGTTTTCATTCTTCCTCCTTACGCTGTCTGTCATCTGTATGGACAGCAGGGATCATCATTACGTTATTCTCCTATAGTAAGAAAGGACATTTCCGGTTATTCCCGGAGCTCTGATCTGTGACCGGGATCAATTATGCGTTGCGGTCAGCAGTCCCTCAAGCTCCTCCATACTGTGCCTGTGACTGTGTTTGTCATCAGTGACATAGTGCGTATGTTCGTGACTGTGGGTCACTGTATGCGTGTGTGTCGTGCCGTCATGTGTATGTGTGAAAGTATGAGTATGCTCATGTGAATGGTGCTTCGCAAGGGTGTCCGCCACAACAATTGCAGTTCCGGCTGTCATCACTGCAATTGCCGCGATGTAAGCCGCAGTAAACTCCTCATGCAGCAGTACAAACGACATGAACGCACCTATAAACGGAGCAGCCGCGTAGTAAGCACTCGTTTTTGCAGCACCGAGAGTTTTCTGCGCTCTGATATACGTGAAAATACTCAGTCCATAAGCCACAAATCCGAGCAGAAGCGCAGGCAGCACATATATCAGTTCCGGCATTTTTTCGCCGAGAATCAATGCAACTATGACAGAACCAATGCCCGAACAGAAACCTTTAATCGTAACGATCTGATAAGTGCTCTTTGCCTAAATGTTTCGTGTACAGTTGTTCTCAAGTCCCCAGCATACTGTTGCTCCGAGCACGAACAGAGAACCTACCGAGAAGGAAAGGCTTTCGCTGCCGCTGAACGAGAGAATGATGCTCGACAGAGTTATAAGCGAGACTGCTGCCCACAGCTTTCCGCTGACCCTTTCCTTGAAGATCAGCAATGCAATGACCGTAGTCGCAACTATCTCGAAGTTTCCGAGCAGGGACGCATTCGCAGAGGTGCCGATGTTAATGCCGATCATCAGCAGTATCGGCGCTATAATGTCGAGCAGCACCATTCCGATCGTATATGGAAGATCTTTTTTGTTGATCCGCTCCTCCGGCTTTTCTTTTTTATGACGGAACAGATACATGATCCCAACGCCGAGACCGGCGCCGAGGTACAGCAGCCCTGCCATAAATGTGGGTTGTATATGTCCGAGCAGCAGCTTTGAGCAAGGGACATTGAGCGCGTAGAAAATTGCCGCTGCAAGAGCATAGATTATTGCAGATATATTTTTGTTTTTCACAGGTTGTTCTCCATTTCCGGTTTATGTCTATACCGCATAAAGAGCTTGCGGCGATCGCGAAGTCAGATATTTCTGTACAAGATGAAGGAATGATCTGCAAGCAAGCGCTTCGCATCTGTTTGTGCGGTACTGCTTTATTATACCACAACAGTTCACAGTTTTCAAGATTTTTGAGGGATAATCGAGCTAATAGTACTTTTCCTGTTTTAGCCGCCGACCGAACCATACCGTGATACAGAAAACAGAAGCCGACAGATGCAGAATACAACATAAAATGTCGCTCTCTGACAAAAAGTCAGGGATAATGGGAAAAGAGTTCGACCGGTGAAGAAAAAAGCGTGATATAATAATGACAGTCAGAGCGGTGAATACATTCGTCCGCAATATAATGACAGGAAAGGATAAATCATCATGGCAGAAATTCAGTCTAAGATCATCAATTGTTCACACTGCGGCAAATATTACGATGTCGCCAATCTCGCGAATTGTCCTTACTGCGGAACGCCCGCAACCAAATTTTCAAAAACAATAGATCCCGATATCCCTGCAACATCTAAACCGATGTCAGAGACTATTGATCCCTATGTCGATAACCAGAATGCAGCAATATCAGGCAAATTCCCTAAAACCGAGCCTCCGCTCAATGATAAAAACGGCTCCACCGGAAATTTCCCCAAGACAGTTGCAATAGAACTGTGGGAAGGCGAGAACAACAGTCAGAATGCAATAAAGCCGGTAGTTGCGTGGATCGTCGCTTTCACCGGTATGTATAAGGGTAAAGATTTCATAGTTCACACCGGATATAACTACATCGGCCGTGAGACCGGAGATATCATAATTTCCGGCGACGGTGCGATATCCCGCGAAAAAGATGCCTGCATATCATACGTTCATCAGACAAACAGATTCTATATTGCCCACGTACAGGGAGATAACATTCTTATGGTCAATGACACTCCCGTGATAGGCGGAACCATAGAACTGAATCCTTATGACGTTATAACTATCGGAAATACTCAGTTTGTATTCATTCCACTGTGCGGTCCGAGATTCAACTGGAAGGACGGCGTTTCAGATGCCTGAACTCATAGGGTTTATAAACGACCCTACTGTTAAAACGATCGTTATATTTGCACTCATTACCAATTATCATGTAATAAAAGCTTATGTAGAGGGCGGCTCCGGCGACCAGCTCGTAGGTTTCGGCAATTCCTACAGAACACAGATAAGAGTATATTTTGACTCAAATGATTTTGTGGAAGCATATCCGGTAGTATGGGACACAAGAGACAGCTATGATATAGCAATTCTTCGTATCGAAAAACCCACAAACAAGCGCGCAGCGCTTGAACTGAAGGCTCCCGACACGGGCATGAAGGGCGATCGTGTACGCTGCGTAGGATTCCCCGATGTGGCGGATAACGCGGCAATAAGCCCCGGCAACTCCGGCGGTCCTATGATAAATGACAACGGAAGCGTCATCGGTATAAACACATGGAATGTTCCCGCGTGGACAGATGCCGGCATAGATATCTCACAGAACTACGCCATAAGCGTATCGGAAGTCATATCCATGCTCGACAGAAACAACCTGCCTTATGAACTTGAAGGCGGAGCGTTCAGCAGTCTCATCTTCCGGATAATTAATGTCTGCTCATCAGCCAACAAATGGCTTCATAGCGCAGCTTGAAGCCATTTGTTGGATGCAAAAGTGCAAGGAAAATTTTTATATTTTAGGATTCTCCTTGCACTTTTGTTCGTCCGA
>CAMOKN010000204.1 GCA_946617595.1 uncultured Clostridia bacterium | reverse complement strand
TGGTCTCCCCGGCAGCGGGGAGGTGTCGAGCTTGCGAGACAGAGGGGCTGACCGACAGACCAGCAAGCTTTCGGAGCCTTTCCTTGCATTTGGCGCAATCATCTCATTTTCTCTGTTCAAAGCGGTTTTTAGAGGTTCCCATAAGAAAGACTTTCGGCAGCAATTTGCCGGAAGTCTTTTATTCAATATAGCGCATATAACGCATGGTAACACTCGATGAATTAATTGTAAATTTTCAGATTATTATACAATAAATTGCAGCTTTTCCGCGCTTTAATGTTAATATACAGACTAAATCAGTGAGACCGTAAAAACTAAGAATAAGCTTCCTCGTTAAACGGGGAAGCTTCAGTTTGTCAAAAAAGCAGTAATTTTATAATTTAACTGCGAAGCTATTCGCTTTTGCTTCTTTTCGCGTCCGAAAAGAAGCGGGGTTTGGGGTGTCTCCCCCACTGGGGGAGGTGTCACCGGAGGTGACAGAGGGGGATGACCGACAGATGCGCCCCAATCTCAAGCGTAAGCGACTTCTTTGACAGTTTCTGCTGCCAGCTTATACCGGCAGCATTTTTTCTGTAAAAATCTTTACAAATCTTCTTTGATGTGATATTATATACAGACAGGTTCTTTTCCTGTATGAAAGGAAGATAGAAATGAACAAAAGAAAACTGACTGCGCTTCTTGCTGCGGCTGCTCTTATATGCGGCGGCTGCGGAAATACACAGAACACCGGCAGCGTATCGTCTGATTCAGATCCCGGAACATCGGCGCCTGAAACCTCTGCGAGCAAGTCGTCAGATACTCATGCATATACAGAAGCATCGGAAGTATCTGATCTGTCATTGAAAGAGCAGGCGGAGAACATTGTCTCCGGTATGACTCTTGAACAAAAGCTTGCACAGATGATAACAATTTCTTTTCGTTATTGGAACGACACTCCCGGAAACAGCGAAACTCAGGTAAATGTCTTATCGCTTAATGACGCACAGCGTGATTTGCTTACAAAATATGATTTCGGAAGTATCATCGTCTATAAGCAGAACTGTACCGATACCGAACAGACAGTTTGCTTTACCTCAGAATTGCAGAAGGCGGCACTTGCGAGCGACCTCGGAATACCCATGCTCATCACCATAGATCAGGAAGGCGGCGATATAAACCGCCTCGTGTCCGGAACAATGACATGCGGTAATATGGCACTCGGTGCGACCGGTGATGTCCAGGCTGTAAAGGATAATGCGGCTATAATAGGAAAAGAACTTGCCGCTGTCGGAATAAATACGGATTACGCGCCTGTTATCGACGTGAACAATAATCCGTCAAATCCGGTAATTAATGTGCGCTCGTTCTCGTCTGACCCTGAACTTGTTGCAAAATTCGGGCTTGCGTATTTACAAGGTATCGAAGAGCAGGGAGTAGTTTCTACCGCAAAACACTATCCCGGTCATGGAGATACCGATATTGACAGCCATACGGGACTGCCGATGATCGACAAGTCGTATGATGAACTGAAAGAGTGTGAGCTCATACCCTTTGCTGCTGTATCGTCAGAAGCGGATATGATAATGACCGCGCATATACAGTACCCTATGATAGAGACCGGTATTTATAGATCGGTCGGGAACGGTGAAGAGATTTGTCTTCCCGCAACGCTCTCGAAAGTTATGATAAATGATATACTCCGCGGTGATTTAGGATATGAGGGAGTCGTTACGACCGACGCGATGCTTATGGACGCTATCAAGGTGAACTTTGACCCGATAGATGCCGCAGTGCTTGCAATAAACGCTGATGTTGATATCATTCTTGAACCTGTGCATATACTTTCTCCGGAAAGCATCGCCGAAATGGAAACATATATCGGAAAGCTTGCTGATGCAGTAAAAGACGGCAGGATCGCGGAAAGCGAGATAGACGATTCGGTCGTCCGGATAATATCTCTGAAACTCGAAAAAGGCATCATAGGTGCAGAACCGACCGCAGCCGCAGCCGCAGCCGCTAAAGCAAAAACGATCGTCGGATCGAAAGATCATCATGATAAGGAAATGGAGATCGCGCTGCGCGGGATAACACTCCTGAAGAATGATGATAATACTCTTCCGCTTAAAATGGAGGAAAACGAAAAGGTCGCGTATTTCTATCCGTTTGCAGGTGAAGAAAATACGATGACGTTCGCTCTCGATAAGCTCAAAGCCGAAGGTATCATACCGGACAGCGTTACTGCGGAGTGCCACTGCATAACAGAGAAAAGCGCATCAGACGATTATGACGGAATTGCCAAAGATGCCGCAGGTTATGAGGAAATGATAAAGGGCTGCAAGGCAGTGATAATCGCAACCGAGACATATCGCCGTGAAAATATGGACAAGACCGAAGAAAAGCGTGCATGGCAGGCTGTTTTCAGCGATGAGATCACCGCTGCCGCACATAAAAACGGAATAAAGGTCGTGCATCTCAGTATGCACATGCCGTATGATGCGGTGAGATACAGTGATGCCGATGCAGTGATCTGTGCTTACTGCGGACAGGATATGCCGGTGATACCTACTGAGTATAATGGTGAGACAACAGCATACGGCGTCAATTATCCGGCAGCGCTTATCACAGTGTTTGGCGGAAGCAGCCCTTCAGGAAAGCTTCCTGTAGATCTTCCCAGATATATAGAGGGAGCAGGTTATGCAAATGAGATAATCTATTCTATCGGATATGGGCTTAGCTATTGAATGAAAAGTGACTCCTCTGAAAACAGGGGAGTCACTTTTTATGGGTACCTCTAAAAACCGCTTTGAAAAGAGAAAATGAGATAGC
>CAMOKN010000203.1 GCA_946617595.1 uncultured Clostridia bacterium | reverse complement strand
TTCCGTCATCTTGCACAGAAATTCCTTGACTTGCGCCAGCAAGCCTGCGTCATTTCTGTACAATCTGACGAAATCTCTGACAGCGCAATCTCCGCACGCTCTTTGTGCGGTATAGCCTAAACAGTCTTTGCGCAAAATATGGTAAAATATTTACGTGCGTGAAGTTATCGTAATATACCTCACGCACGGTCTTTATTGTCAGCTGATATTGTGATGAGGGTGATTTTTGACGAATTCAAGTGCGTTTATGCACGCTACACGTACATCTATCGAACGCTGCTGAGCCATAGCATTATTGATCTTCGAGAAAAGTGCTCCTCTTTCTGAACTTACATATTTAGGCGGCAAAGCATTGAGCGCGAGACACATCATATCATTCATGCAGTTTTCACAAGTGCAGCACTCAGGGTCTTCTTTGAGCAGCTCCGATAATGCAACTTCAACAATATTCTCCATTGAGTTTACAACTGACATAATATATTCCTTTCTGAAAAGACCGATAAGGCGGCATTCACGTTTATTTGAAATTATTA
Source organism: uncultured Clostridia bacterium (assembly GCA_946617595.1). Classification (GTDB taxonomy): domain Bacteria; phylum Bacillota; class Clostridia; order Oscillospirales; family Ruminococcaceae; genus Ruminiclostridium_E. The sequence continues at coordinate 3,314 of CAMOKN010000203.1, read as the reverse complement.
TACAATAAAAACAGCTGTTTGTCAACAAAAAATAGCAAAAAATGAGAAATTATAAATGGTATATATAAAACATTATGCTTTTCTGGGTCTTATGCCGTGATTCTTCCAGCGTCCGTCTTTATATCTGATAAGGCTCATAGCTCCGGTTATGAACCATGTAAGCCCTGATGTCAGCCATACAGCCCAGCACCCGATCGCCGGTATCATTGAAAGTACCGTTGCAAATCCGATACGTCCGATAACTTCTACAAATCCGTTAAGCATAGCATATCCCACATCACCTGCCCCGTTCAGAAGACCGCGTGTGGTATGTATTGTACCGAGAAACAGATAGAAGCACGATGAGAGCTTCAATGCTGTGTCGCCTATCTCTATGACATCTGCATCACTTACGAAAAATCCAACTATATTTCCGCTGAAAAGCATGAACACACCGAGCATTGTTACCGCAAATACTGCCATAGTTATCATCGAACGTTTATATCCTCTTATGCAGCGTTCAAGATGACCTGCTCCGAGATTCTGTCCGACAAATGTAGACAGCGCGGCGCTGAGCGACATGAAAGGCTGCTGTATGAGCTGCTCAACACGCATGGTCGCCGTATATGTCGCAATTACCGTATCTCCGAAGGTGTTTGCTGTCCTCTGGAGATAGATCATTGATACTGAGATGAATGCGTTCTGTGCGGCTATCGGCATTCCCTTTAAAATGCAGTTACGCGCCGCCTTGATATTGAAAGAAGCATCTTCCCTGCTCATTCTGAACTGAGGGAATTTCACAAACGCGAATATAATGCACCCGAGCGCCGATATCGCCTGAGCCATGATAGTGGCAAGCGCCGCGCCCTGAACTCCCATATCAAAAACCATTACAAACAGCAGATCAAGCCCTACGTTCAGCACGCTTGCGACAACGAGGAATATCAGCGGTATCTTTGAGTTTCCGAGTGAACGCATTACCGCGTTTATCCAGTTGTATGCGGCGACTGCAAGAGTTCCGGAGCAAGCTATCCTCATATATCCTACAGCGTCATCGAATATAGTCTCCGAGGTCTGGAGCAGTCTGAGAAGCGAAGGAGTAAGTATTACCGACAGCACAGTGAGCACTATTCCGAATGCCGCAGTCACATAAGCCGAGTTTGCGATATATCTCTTTACTTCTTTTTCGTTTCCTGCGCCGAAATTCTGCGCTATCATTATACCTGCGCCAAGAGAAAGACCGATGCAAAGCGAATAGAACAGGTATGTGATCGAGCCTGTCGAGCCCACGGCTTCAAGCGCGCCTTTGCCGAGGTACTGCCCGACTATTATTGAATCGACGATATTGTAGAATTGCTGAAAAAGGTTTCCGAGCAGCAGAGGGACGGTAAATCGTATTATACAGCGGAATTCGTTTCCCTCTGTCATAGTTTTCGTATATACAGCCATTAAGAATTTCCTCATTATTAAAATTACTAATGTATTATATCACAAATCTGTGAAATGTCAAGAAAAAAATGCCTGCGGTTTTTCCGCAGGCATCATAAAGGATCATTCCGGAGGTAAGATGACTGTTATGCTGTTATTTCAGTGCTGCAAACCCTTTTTCAAGATCAGCGATTATATCATCAATATGCTCTGTACCGATAGAAAGACGGATAGTAGCCTGAGTAATGCCCTGATCTCTGAGTTCTTCATCTGTGAGCTGAGAATGTGTCGTGGTAGCCGGGTGGATAACAAGTGACTTTACATCTGCAACATTTGCGAGCAGAGAGAAGATCTCAAGGTTATCTATAAACTTATGTGCCTCAGCCTGACCGCCTTTTATATCAAATGTGAAGATGCTTGCACCGCCGTTCGGGAAGTATTTCTCATAAAGTGCGTGATCGGGGTGATCCGGCAGCGAGGGGTGATTTACTTTTTCAACGAGCGGGTGCTTTGAGAGATATTCAACGACCTTTTTGGTATTCTCGGCATGACGTTCAAGACGCAGAGAAAGCGTTTCTGTTCCCTGAAGCAGCAGGAAAGCAGCAAACGGGGATATTGTAGCTCCCTCATCACGAAGAAGTATTGCCCTGATATATGTAACGAATGCGGCAGCGCCTACTGCGTCTGCAAAGGATATACCGTGGTAGCTTGGATTCGGTGCTGCGATGGGAGCGTATCTTCCGCTTGCCTTCCAGTCGAATTTACCGGAATCAACGATCACTCCGCCGAGAGTGGTCCCGTGACCGCCGATAAACTTTGTTGCGGAATGAACAACTATATCAGCACCATGCTCGATAGGACGGATAAGATAAGGTGTTCCGAAAGTATTGTCTATAACAAGCGGAAGTCCGTGCTTGTGTGCGATCTCAGCAACAGCGTCGATATCCGGTATATCGCTGTTCGGATTTCCGAGAGTCTCCAGATAGATCGCTTTTGTGTTGTCCTGTATTGCATTTTCTATCTCCGCAAGGTTATGTGCATCGACAAATGTAGTCTTTATACCGTACAACGGGAGAGTGTGTGCAAGAAGATTATACGAACCGCCGTAAATGGTCTTCTGAGCAACTATATGTTCTCCGGCTCCTGCAAGAGCCTGTATCGTGTATGTTATCGCAGCTGCACCCGATGATACAGCAAGTGCGGCTACTCCGCCTTCAAGAGCTGCTATTCTCTTCTCAAAAACTTCCTGAGTTGAATTTGTAAGTCTTCCGTATATATTTCCGGCATCTGCAAGTCCGAAACGTGCGGCTGCGTGTGCTGAATTTTTGAATACGTATGAAGTTGTGGCATAGATCGGGACTGCTCTTGCGTCCGAAGCGGGATCCGGCTGTTCCTGACCAACATGGAGCTGTAAGGTTTCAAATTTATAGTTTGACATAATGAATACTTCCTTTCGGTTAATAAATGAATGTATGTTTATTTGTTCGCATCTGATAATTTGATTTCAACATCGGAACATTCGTCCGAACCGGAAGTTTGCTCTTACAAGCTGTTCAAAGTAGTTTATCATATACCCTCCAAATTATATCTGCTTAGTAGGATATATGTATAATAGCATATATTTCCTATTTTGTCAATAGGTTTTGTATAATTTTTTAAAATTTTTTTTACTTAATGTCTGCTCATCAACCAACAAATGGCTTCATAGCCTGAATTTCAGTCACATCATGATTATTCTTTAGGCTATACCGCACAAAGAGCGTGCAGTGATTGCGAAGTCAGATTGTACAGAAATGACGCATGGCTTTTGAAGGTTTCTCTTTTGCGCTGCATCTTCGTTACCGCTTATATGCGTGCATCGTGCACGTTTCGGGCGGTAACTTGCGCTGCTTCGTGCAGCGGTGCGC
>CAMOKN010000202.1 GCA_946617595.1 uncultured Clostridia bacterium | reverse complement strand
CTGTCTCGCAAGCTCGACACCTCCCCGCTGCCGGGGAGACCACGCAAGGTGAGGAGACTTGACGAAGCAGTTGGTGCAAGCAGTTCTTTTTCTCTCAAATGGGTTTTTAGAGGTTCCCTTATGTAATGAACGCCGTTATTTCATTGTTTCGGCGTTGATGACATTATCGAACAGCGCGGCAAATTTCGGCGGTATCATCTTATTCAGATGATGCTTTCCGAAGAACCATGCTCTGAATCTTACCCTGCCGCGCAGATCCTCCAGATATACTCCTACCGTATCGGTCGGCGAAATATCTTCATTCAGAAACTCCGCGATAGTTACGGGCGGCTCGTATGTTACTATGTAATCCACATTTCCGCCGATCTCTCCGAGTCTCCTGTCCGCAGCGGCAGTCTCCTCAGCGGAGGGCATCTCATATCTTGAGGCGGTTGTCTCCGAGCAGGGGGCAGCCCCGCCGTTGGACTCGCCGGAACCGCCGCCGAACGCGAATATCTTTTTACCGTCGATATCAAAGATATAACCGCGGATAAGCTGACGGAGATTTCCGCTAATCCTGCGCGTGAGCCCGCCGCACCATTCTTCTGTTTCGTATTTTTCGAGTTCATCGAAATTTTCATGGGCTCCTTCAACAAAAAGCACATTATATCTGCGCTTTCCGAGCTTTTTAAGAATCTTCTTTTCCTTGTCCGAACCGTCCCAGATAAATCCGAGGTCACCGCATATTATGAGCGTATCACCTTTTTTCAGCTCTCTGAGCCGTTTATGTGAGAATCTTCCGATATCTCCGTGGATATCCCCTGTTATCAAGATCATTTCCGAGTTCCTTCATTTGTCTCAAATGACCGCATTGTATGTCATCCGGGCAGTATTTTTTAAATATTTTGAACAAATATGTAAAAAGGTCTTTTATTTTCCGGAAAAATATGATATAATAGTATATTATATTAATTTGAAGCATTATTTTTCCTCGATATTATATATTATATCCCAAAAAGGTGGTTTTGTCTATATGCAAAATATAAAAATATCTGCCTTCTTTATCTCATTACTGTTGATATTTACATTTGCCGCCGAAAGTTTAGGCAATGTGAAGGCTTCTGCTGCATTCACCCCTGATATCGAACTTTACAGCGATGCCTACTATATGGTAAACCTCGACCTCGGTACGGTAGTTGCGGCAAAGAACGAGAATGTCCGCTGCTACCCGGCTTCGATAACAAAGCTCATGACCGCGGTAGTGGCGTATGAGAACTGCTCCGACCTTTCCATGCCGATGAAGGTAACATACGATGCCACAAACGAGTTCTGGGGCGATGACCCGAACAAGTACGGCGCAAGCGCCTGCGGTATAGCTGTCGGTCAGACCAATCTCACCATGAAGGACTGCCTGTACGGACTAATAATCGCATCGGGCTGCGAAGCCGGCAACGTCATCGGCTATAACATCGGAAAGGGCAGCATAGCTGCTTTTGTCGAGATGATGAACAAAAAGGCAAAGGAGATCGGCTGCACCGGCACTCATTTCGGCAACACTCACGGTCTGTGGCAGGAGGACAACTATTCAACACCGTACGATCTGTTCCTCATAGCGAAATATATATACGACAAACTCCCCGAGTTAGTTGAGATCGCCAATACCTATGAGTATGTGATGCCTGAAAATGAGTACAATCCCAACCCCTACAGCATTTATAATGTAAACAGTCTCATTAACAATATAAGCGGAAATGATTATTATTACGAATACGCAAACGGTCTGAAGACCGGAAGTATGGGCGATTATGTGACCAAGGACGCTTCCGGGGAATGGACCGTACAGCATGAAGGCTTTGCAAACATAGTTTCCACAGCATCGCAGAACGGCTTCAACTATCTTCTGGTTTGCTGCAACGCCCCCTATCATGATGCCGACGGCAACAGGCTCAACGCCCATTTCAAAGATTCAAAGGCTCTGTACAAATGGGCATTCAAGAATCTCGAAATGGTAAATGTCATAGATGAGAACACAGTAGTTGCTCATGTAAAGGTAGATATGGGAGAAAACTCCGATGTTGCGATCCTGAAGCCCGCCGGAGCATTCTCCACCCTGCTTCCGAAAGATCTTGATCCGCAGGTTATCGAGCAGAAAGTCACGATCACCGCCGAAAGAAACGATAACGAGGCTGTCGTGGCACCCGTAGAAAAGGGTCAGATCATGGGAACACTTGAACTGAAGCTCGACGGTGAAACACTCTGGACCACAAATCTTGTTGCCTCTCAAAGCATAGCGCTTTCACAGTTTGAATATACTATGAGGATGATAAACAGTATTTTCGGCAAATGGTGGTTCAAACTTTGCGTAGTGTCACTCGCGGTGCTGATAATCGCAGATATCGTCCTTAACACGATACAGAAGGCAAGGATCGCAAAAATGGAAGCACGAAAAGCAAGAAAGGCTAATATCCGCAGCAAATGGTAATAAAGATCATATCCGTAGGAAAACTCAAGGAAAAATATTTCAAGGACGCATTTTCCGAATATGAAAAACGGCTCTCGGCGTTCTGCAAACTCGTCTGTGAGGAAGTAGAACAGGAAAGACTTCCCGAAGAACCCTCAGAAAAGGAGATACAGAAAGCTCTCGGTGCCGAAGCGGATAATATCCTCCGGAAGATACCGCATGACAGCTTCGTTGTACCGCTTTGTATAGAAGGAAAGCAGAAAACGAGCGAAGAGTTCGCAGATATGCTGAGCAGAGGATCCGCAAGCGGAAAAAATTCATTTACTTTTATAATAGGAGGTTCTTTCGGACTTTCGGACAAGGTAAAGAACATCGCAGATCTCAAGCTGAGTATGTCCGAAATGACGTTTCCGCACAGGCTTGCAAAGATCATGCTTGCAGAACAGCTTTACCGAGCATTTTCCATTTCCGCAAACAGGAAGTACCATAAATAATGTACAGAATGTATTTTTACAAGGCAGCGCTGTTTGCGGCAGGCGCGGCACTTGTGATACTCGGGATAGTCATTATCAGTCAGCGTGAGCTGCTGATCGCTCCGCTGTCGGCTTTTGCGGCGGCAGTTCTTCTTATACACGCCGCGAGAAATATTTTCATCTTCTTTTCGCAGGGCGGCCGTGACGGGAGAAAAAGCCCTGCCGCAAAACTCATTACCGCTGCCGTGAACATTGCAATAGGCGTGGTGATCGCAGTTCTGCCGGAGCTTACATTCTCGCTCGCAACGTATCTTCTTGCCGCATATCTGCTTTTCAATGCAGCGTCAAAGGCAGCAGATATCATTGTCGCAAAGATAAACCGTCAGCCGGGGCATTACACCGATGCGATAGCGCTGATATTCTATATAGTATTTACCGTGCTGCTCATTGCAAACGGAACAAGAAAAACCGCGTTTCTGATAATATCGGGAATATATTGCATACTCTTCGGAGCAGAGATACTCTCGGATTTTGCGGCAAAAGTGATACCGCAGAGGGTGAAGAACGATCTGAAACGGCATATACGCATATCACTTCCGGTATTCGTATCTACATTCATGCCGCTCGAATCACTGAGATATATAAATGAATATATATCGCTTAATGACAGGATGCCTGAGACAAATAACATGGCAGACAGCGAGGATCCGCCCGATCTTGAGGTAATGGTACACGTTTCTGACAACGGTTCCGGCAGAATAGGACACCTTGATATATATATCGACGGCGAAGTCATTTCATTCGGTAACTACGATCTGTCCTCACAGAGACTGTTCGGCGCTTTCGGAGACGGGGTGCTGTTCATTGCCGACAAGCAGGCTTATATAGATTTCTCAGTAACTCATGACAGACAGATGATATTCGCCTACGGGCTGAGACTAACAACTGAGCAGCTCACAGCCGTGCGCGCGGAGATCAGCAGACTGAAGCAGAACACTGTACTGTGGAAAGCCCCATATCAGCAGGCAGTTGAGGAACACGGCGAGGACAACGTGGATTTCGGCGATTTCAAGGATTACGCAAGCGCGTTCTGGAACGGGACACACGCGGACTTCTACAAGTTCACCGCCGGAAAGTTCAGGATCTACTCGATACTGAGCACAAACTGTGTGATGCTTGCTGACAGCATAATCGGGAAAGCCGGAACGGATATTATATGTCTGACAGGCGTTGCGTCACCGGGGATATACTATGATTATCTTGAACGCCTCTATCTCACAAACAGAACAATGGTAGTATCCAAAACCATTTATGATAAAAACACGATAAGAATATAAAACGAAAGGAAGAAAAAAAATGGGCGAAGTTTATATCGACGACCGCTTCAAAGGCGTAATGCTGGGACTTGCGATAGGAGACGCGTTCGGCTATCCGATCGAGCTTATGGATTATGAGGCGATATGCGAAAGATTTGAAAAGAAAGGCTGCCTTGATCTTGCTGTCAGCAAGCGGACAGGTACCGCACTCTTTACGGACGATACACAGCTCTCGCTTTTTACTGCGGACGGCCTTCTCTGGGCGCACAGCGCTGGAGCGGACGACGGTCAGGTGAACTATGAAGATTATCTGTTCCTCGCTTATCAGCTCTGGCTCTATACACAGACAAAAACGGTCGCCGGCAAGGAGTACGCATGGCTGTTCGATCCGTCCCAGAACGCATATAAACTGAGACTCCTGAAGGCTAAGGGACTTTATAAAAAGCGTACCGCCGATACAAAGAACATAGATGCTCTCCTGAAAATACGGAACATGGCTTACGGCACCCCGGAGAGAAGACTCAACGACAACAAGGATAACGGTGCTGTAAAACGCTCTGCTCCTATCGGTCTTTATTTCTACAATGACACAAAGAAAGCATTCGACATAGGCTGCCGCGCCGCAGCGATCACTCACGGAAATCCAATAGGCTACATTTCGGCAGGCTGCTATGCGGCAATGATCGCAGAAATAGTGAACGGAGCTGAGATCGCTGATGCTGTGAATACCGTGATAACGATGCTTGACAGCGTTGCGGAGGGCGATGTTCTCAAAAAGACACTGCGCTATGCTCTTGATCTCGTAAACAATGAAGAAGTCGAGCCTATGGAAGCTGTAAAGAAAATGGGTTATGGATTTGAAGCATACGAGGCTCTGGCGATCGCGGTATATTGCGCGGTACTGCATTATGACAGCCCCCGTCACGCGATACAGCTTGCAGCAAATCATGACGGTGCAAGCGATACCTGTGCTTCAATGACAGGGGCGCTGCTCGGAGCTTATTTCGGAATACAGGGATTCCCGAAGAAGTGGGTCGAGAATATTCAGTATAAGAATCTCATATCGGCGATCTCGGACAAGCTGCTCAAAGTGGTATATTCGTCCGATGAAGACGAAGAGGACGAGGAGTAAGATAAACAGGATCTATCGCTCTGTGATGTATCCCGATCCTTCTTGGAAATTAATATAAGGGAACCTCTAAAAACCCATAACAGATCAATTATAATTCAGATAGAAAATGTAGAACAAAATATAAAAGAAAGGGTGAGATGTATGCTCTACACATTAGAGTATCTTATCGACAAGGTCAGGGCAAGCGAAAAGCCTTATGACATTGAAAAGATCACAGCCGCTTATGAAGTAGCCGATGAAGCTCACAGAGGCGTAAAGAGAAGCTCGGGCGAGCCGTACATCACTCACCCTGTAGCTGTTGCGTGCATACTGCTCGAATACTGCATGGATACCGATACTATCTGTGCGGCGCTTCTTCACGATGTTGTTGAAGACACAGATGTGAAGCTGGAGACTTTGAAGAAAAAATTCGGCGATGATGTTGCAAATCTTGTTGACGGTGTTACCAAGATCGGACAGGTGCCGCTGAACAATACGAAGGAAGAGCAGCAGGCTGAGAATACCCGCAAGATACTTATTGCAATGTCAAAGGATATCCGCGTTATCATCATAAAGCTCGCGGACAGACTGCACAATATGCGCACGATCATGTATCGTCCTCCCGAAAAACAGCGCAAGAAGGCACTTGAAACTATGAACTTCTATGCGCCTATCGCACACCGTCTCGGTATGAGCGCGGTAAAGGAGGAAATGGAGGATATCTGCATTAAGATCCTTGATCCTTACGGCTCGAAGATGATAGAGGAGATGCTCGACAAGCACAAAGAACAGCGAGATACCTTTATAGATATAATAAAAGAACGAATACGCGAGCGTATAAGTGATATACAGCCGCCTCCGACTATAGAAGGAAGAGTCAAGAGCGTTTACAGCATATATAAAAAAGTATATGTAAAGGGCAAGAGCTTTGACGAGATATATGATATTTACGCGGTGAGAGTCATAGTTTCCACCGTTATAGAGTGCTACAATGTATTGGGAATAATCCACGATATCTTCAAACCCATACCATACCGTTTCAAGGATTATATCGCCACCCCGAAGCCTAACCGCTATCAGTCGCTTCATACCACTGTCATCGGCCGTGAGGGTATCCCGTTTGAGGTCCAGATAAGGACTTATGAGATGCACAATACCGCTCAGTACGGTATCGCGGCTCACTGGAAATATAAAGCCGGAATAAGCGGAAGAGTTGCCGGAGAGCAGCGCTTTGACTGGATAAGACATATCCTTGAACAGCAGCAGGATTCGGACGATATAGAACAGATCGCAGATGCCATAAAGGTCGATCTCTCCCCCGACGATGTTTATGTTTTCACGCCTAAGGGCGACGTTATAACGCTTCCCGCCGGTTCTACGGTAATAGATTTCGCTTATGCTATCCATACTCAGGTCGGCAACAGAATGACCGGAGCAAAGGTCGGCGGAAAGATGATACGATTCGACGAAAAACTCCGTACCGGCGATATCGTGGAGATAATGACCTCCTCAAACGCACGTCCGAACCGTAACTGGCTTGAGATTGCAAAAACCAATGAAGCACGCTCAAAGATACGTTCGTGGTTCAAGAGAGAATGCCGCGATGAGAATATTGCGGAAGGAATGGCTGCGATAGAAAACGAGTTCCGGCGCAATAATATGATAGTTGAGCCGGATTTCATACTTGATCTTGCACGTATGCAGCATTTCGAGAGCGCTGAGGATTTCTACGCAGCGATAGGCTACGGCGGAGTTATCCTCTCCAAGATAATGCACCGTGCGAAAGATCTTTACAGCCTGAGGCACGGCGAAAACGAGCAGTCCTCCGACGATCAGACCGGCAGGAGCTATACCAGAAAGCGCAGGAGCGGCGTAATAGTCGAGGGCATCGACAACTGCCTTGTGAAATACGCAAAATGCTGCAACCCGCTGCCCGGTGATGATATAATAGGATTCATCACGCGAGGATACGGAGTTTCGGTGCATAAGAAGGACTGCGTGAATGTCCTGAATTCGCCGGCTTCTGATAAAGAGCGCTGGATAAATGTGTATTGGGCAAGCGCTGACGAATCAGACAGCTACAATGCGACGATAGATATAATCGCCGAGGACAGGACTGCTCTTATCGCGGATATCACTTCGACAATTGCGGGAAGCAGAATACCGATCAGACAGATAACCGCTCACACTCTCAAAAACGGAAACGGAAATGTTATTGTTACCGTTGAGGTCGCAAGCGTCGAGCAGCTCAATTCACTGATAGGCAGGATAAGCAAGATAAGCGGTGTTATCACTGCTGAGAGAACAGGCATAGTATAAAAGGAGGAGCAGAATGAATCTTCAGGAATCAGGAGAGATGTATCTTGAAACTATACTGATACTTTCTCAGAAAAAGAAAGATGTGCGTTCTATAGACATCTGTGAAGAAATGGGATTTTCAAAGCCCAGTATCAGCCGTGCGATGCATCTGCTGAAAGACGGAGGATATCTTGATATCGACGAGAACGGCTATATCTCGCTTACCGAGCTCGGAAAAGAGATAGCCGAGAAGATATACGAGCGTCACAGAGTCCTCACACAGCTTTTTGTTGTTCTCGGAGTTGATGAAGACACCGCCTCTGAGGACGCTTGCCGGATCGAGCACGTTATCAGCGACAAGACATTCCGCGCTATCAAGAAGCACATGAGAGACAAGCTCGGTGAAAAAGTCTGAGCTGATCCTGTATAACAGATGTGCGGGCTGACTGCAGAGCAAAGATGCAGCAATGCCCGAAAAAATTCCGAAGGGAAGGTCGTTTTATGGCGGCAAAAAAACACAGAGTGGACGGTATATCCCTGTCCATTGTGATACTTAATATACTTATAGTGGCGGTTCTTATAACGCTTGTCGTGCTCATATATCTGTATATGACAGGAAAGCTTGAGGACACCAATGTCTCGAATCTGGATCAGCCTGCATCGTCAGCAGCTGCAATAACCACGACTCCGGTATCTACGGTGATCGCTGAGCCTGAGATCGAAACGTCCGAGACTTCTGAGACTGACACTCCCGACGCTGAGATAGCCGATGAATCGACTGAGACGGAGGAAAGCACAGAAGAAACTACAGCTCCCGAACCTACAGAGCTTGACACATACGACCCGGCGTTCTTCGAGAACGATCTGTTTATCGGCGACTCTATATACACCGGTCTTGTCGGATATGAGTATTTCCCGGCAAAGAATGTATTCGCACAGATCGGACTGAATCCAGAAAGCGTCCGCACAAAGAGCTATGACGGAATTACCGCTGTCTCAAAGGCTAAGGATATGCAGCCAAAGAGAATATTCATAATGCTCGGTTCAAACGGTCTTGCATATATGGGCAATACCCACATGGCTGAACAGATGCGCCAATTCACGAAAGAACTTCGTGAAGCCTGCCCCGACAGCTATATCTATGTTGTGTCCATACCGCCGGTAACTAAGGATCATGACGCTCTCGGGCAGGAAACTATGGTCATGGTGAACGGATATAACAAGCTGCTCAGGACCATGTGCGAGGAAGAAAGCATCGTATATCTTGACCTTTGCAGCCAGCTTCAGGATTCCTCCGGCTACTTCTCAGACAAGTACGCCGAAGCCGACGGCCTTCACTTCCTCGGCACCGCCTACGTCCACATGCTCAGCTTCTTCCAGAAATCAATACAGCTCTGATACACACCACAGCCGCTTTGCAAAAAAAGTTTTACAAAACTATAAAATACAGAAACAGCAAAAGAAAGGAATAAGAAAATGAAAAAGAAGATCGTAAGTATCATGCTCCTCTGTGCGCTTGTATGCTCCGCAGCAGCCTGCGGCGATAACAAGCCAGCTCAGTCCGGCTCAACAACAACAACTACCGCTGCATCGGAAGCCCCGGCTTCTGCCGCATCAGCAGCCGATATCACAGCCGCAGTCCTCGCGGAAGTTCCGATAAATTCGGCAAAAGATAAGGATAAGGACAAACTTCCTGACTATTTCGACGGACTTGACCTCGATTCTATCGAAGATCATTCATTCTACGTCTGCGGCAGCGGCGCTTACCCCGATGAACTCGGTGTGTTCAGATTCAAGGACGAGGACAGCGCAGCCGCAGCTAAATCGGCTGCCGAAAAAAGGATCAAGGATCAGCTTAACGACTGGTCAGACTACAGACCCGACGAATGCTATAAACTTGAGGACGCTGTAGCAGAAAACTCAGGCGTATGGCTCTTCTATATCGTGACAAGCGATAATGCAAAGGCTAAAGAAATAGTAAAGGGAATTATAAAGTAAATCACAGACTGACGCTTGACGGACAGGAGGGACAGATATGATAGATGAACACATCTCGGGTGTGTGTCTGGTAATCGCTATAATACTCAGTGGACTTACCATTGGATTTATCCGCGCAAAAAGGCTGAACTGGGCTCTCGCCGTGCTCCCTCTCGGCATTGTTCCGCTCGTTACCGGCGTTGGAATGCTTATCGCCGAATATATTATCCACTCTGACCATACGTTCATTCTGCCTATGGTGCTTGTTATGTCTTCCCTCGTTGTGTCAAGTATCTGGATAGGTTTCGCAAGCGGGACCCTGAATCTCATAAAGACCAAAAAGCTTCGCGCGTACTATATCGCACTCTCGGTCGCATTTGTTTTCACACTCTCGATAATAATTCTTATAAAGTACTACAGGTATTTCGAGGCTCTCGCTGCTGTCCAGCAGTGACTCTCATAGTATTTGGTAAAATGTGTGCAACTTTGATGTTAAATCCTGTTGAAAACTTCCGGGTATGGGTATTTGCGGTTACAGTTCAGATGTCAATCAGCGGTTACACGGATATGGTTATTTGTGGTTACAGTTCAGGTGTCAATCGGCGGTTACAGTTTCCATGGATTACGTGCAATAAGGAAAAAATATCCTTATGTGTAACCTCGTATTGTCAATATACGGCAAAAAAAACGTTTTCATTTATTCAAACTTGATAAAATTCAGGATTTTCAGAAGTTTTTTTAAAAAAACACTTGCAAATTTATACGAAATGAGATATACTATAATTACAGAAACGGAGATGCCGTTTCTGAACTGTAAATAACCCTGATGGGGTTATTATAAAAAAATTTTTTTCAAAGGAGGAATATACCATGATAAAGTATATTCAGAAGCTCAAAGCTAAAAAGGGCTTCACACTCGTTGAGCTGATCGTTGTTATCGCTATCATCGGCGTACTCGCAGCTATCCTCATTCCTGTAATGCTCGGCTATGTAACAGATTCTCGTATTACATCTGCTGACTCTACAGCTTCCACTCTTAAGGACGCTCTCAACACATTCATCGCTGATATGGATGCTAAGAACGCTTCTGTTAAGAGACAGTCCACTATAACAGCTCTTACACTTACAAGCGCTGGTACAGACGATAAGAAGACGGGCGTTAACGGTGTCGTATTCTCCGGTTATGCTGATCTCCTTACAGATTCTGCTAAGACATATGGCAACGGAACAAACGGAGACAAGTGGGGAGAAGCTTTCGAGACAAAGATCTACAACGATTATGGCAAGCAGAAGTTCACAGCTTGGCTGTATGTTAAGAACGGTCTTTGCATAGGCTGCGCATACTATGCAGGCACAGCTGCTGATACTTTCTCTCACCCCGATGGTGCTGCCTTCGAAGCAGGCACAACAGCTATCTGGAAGGCAGATAAGGACGGTATCGTTGAGTCCAGCGGTGAAATCGTTGGAACAAGCCCGAAGCTCCTTTACAAGAAGTCATAATTGAATGACAGCTTCTGAAAAAAATTGACACTATTTTCCCCGGGGGATTCCCTCCGGGGAAATAAGTGATTTTAGGGCTTGTATTTTCCGAACCTTAAAATGACTTATCGGTGTGAATGCGGGGTGATGTTATGATAGAAAGAAACGCTGAAAATTATAAAGACTATGAATCGCTTGCCGAGCTTGCTCTGAGTTCTTCGGAACCGGTACGTATTTCGGGTGCCAGCGGAAAATTTATTGTAATGAGCGAAGAAACATATCTCCATGACCGCTGGGTCGCTGAAGTAGAGTCTGCTTTGGAAAGAAGTGAGCAGGATTTTGCAGCCGGGAGGTATTATCCCGCCGAAGAAGTTTTCAGAGAATTAAGCGAGAAGTATTTTAATGGAGCAGAAATTTAACATAGTCATTAATGACATAGCGAACAGTGAGTTACAGAATATTACGGAATTACATTTAAGGCTTTCAGGACAGGTTTCTTCACTTAATATATTAAAGCAGATAAAAAAGAGTATATTTTATCTTGCCGATAATCCCTATATGGGAATGGACGCAAAAAACTCGGTATCAGGAAAATCAGCTACCGATACATTATCTGTGGGAATTATCTCTGTTTTTATAAAGTTGACAGAAAAAACACGATCGTCGAGATCGCACACATTGTTGACGGACGTACAGATTACATAAAAAATTTTGAATGGTAGATCGGGTCAGGAAATGAACAGCGAACCAAAAAATGACAAAAAGAAAAAAGGAATCGGCACTGTTATTGTTCTTATACTTGTGTTAGCGGCGATCGCTGGCATTGTAGTGTTTGAACTGAACTATTTCGGCGTGATATATAAACCTCAGTATCTCGATATTCCGGAAGAAGGACTCGGTTCCGCAAAAAAACTTGAAGGAAAAACTGCTTTGATAACCATATTTGCTTCCGATTCTGAGGGAAAGTGGGATTTCTCCGAAGATGAAAGCGTAAAAAGACGCAGAGATTTTCTCGATTATACACAGATTGCAGCAGACTGGCTGATCGAACAGGGAAAAAGATACGGCAAAGATATCGGTTTTTTATATGCACATGATGAAAATGACAGTGACTTTTATTATGAGCACAATTTTGGCGATATCTGCATTTATGACAACTTCTATACAGTATTAGGCTCGAAAACAGCATATCCTGAATGGGATTATATAGATAAAAATATTGACAGCGATGCCATAATGAAGAAATATGACTGTCAGAATATTGTTTACTGCATGTTTCTCAATTATCATGAGGAAAATGAGGAGCAATCACTGATGCTTAACACAGTGAGAACACCGCTCGAAAAACCTTATGAGATCGAATGGATCCCTTATCAGGTCACGGATAAGATATTCAAAGAACCGATAAGCATTGCACACGAAATGCTTCATCTCTTCGGAGCGCCTGACTACTATATGGCAGAAGGCGGAAGAGAGTCATATCAGGTCCCGGTAGAATTTGTAGAATACTGCGAAGAAAATTGCAGGACAGATATAATGTTCGTAACAGGAGGAATTGAAGACAGGATCCCGAGATACGACGGTATCGACGCGGAAATAACGGATATCACTGCATACTACATAGGCTGGATAGATAAAGCGCCGTGGCAGGTGGATCACTACCGAATGGTGCGCAGCCAGTTTGACAGACAGAAATAATAAATTGTTATGAAAAAACCGGTGCGGCACGTAATTCGCCGCAATAAATGACGGATATAATGGAGTATATCCGTAAAATTCCGGCAATGGAGGGCTTATTATGATAAGATATATACAGAGATCAAAGAGGAAAAAAGGATTTACACTTGTCGAAGTTATTGTCGTTATGGCAATAATAGGTGTTCTTGCGGCAATAATTCTGCCGGTTATGCTTGGATATGTCACACAGGCAAAAATAACTTCCGCTAACGCTTCTGCAACATTGATAAGAAAAAATGTCGAATCGTTTATGATGGAACTCAACTTCAAGGGAGTAGGACTGAAGCTCGGCGATGACAGGATCGCGCAGATAATTCTGATGGTCAAGGACGGTAAATGGACCGCAAAAGCCGAAAGCAAACCATGGGATCAGAAAAAAAATAAAAAGATCGCAGACTCGGACGGATCCTATGTTTTCCAGGATCATAAGAACTGGTGGAAGGCAAGCCAGAATTTTGTGCTCACAGACGATATCACCAGAGCCGACAAGAATCATCTTCTTGCATTGACAAGAGTTGTGTCTGATGTTGTACCCGACCTGAAAAACGGTTTTGTAATGATTTTCTTCCGTAATCAGAGGTGCGACGGTGTTATATATATCCCGGAATGCACTTATGTATGGCCGGGCACATACGGTGCCGGAAACGGAACTATGCGTCCCTGCATAGTAAATGACCCGAATGACAAGAATCGCCCCGGAATGACCGAATACTGGCAGTATAAAGGTTCGTGGCCTTCCGGCGCAACAAAGAAGATATGGGTTACAGGTACACCGGGTATCGACAAGGACGGTTTTATTGTAGGAACAGCCCCGGTTATCGGAATTAAAGAAGGTTAAGTCCGGGAAAATTCAGCATATTTGATTTTGTTTATAAAGGAGCAAAGCGGAATTTCCCTGCTGCGGCAGGACATCGCATTGCGATCACAATTTTTTCTTTAACACCCGCAATGCTCCTTTAATAATAAAAAAGGAGGAATCCTAATGCTTTCTTACTTCGCCCGTCTGCGGGCAAAAAAAGGCTTCACATTGATCGAGCTGGTCGTTGTGATAGCAATTATCGGTGTGCTCACCGCTATGGTGCTTCCTGCTCTCATATATGACAGCAGACCCGCCGTAGGCAAGGCAATGGCAAAAGATCTCTATTACAAAGCTCAGGACGTCTTTGCAAGTGCCAGGATCTCAAAACCCGATGAGATACCCGAAGGAAAATACGCCTACTACTGCATTACTATCGACAATATAGGGGTAGTAAGAAATGTGGGTAAGTTCGGGGAGAAAAAAGGTGAGGACGGCAGTATCGACAGCTGGGCTTATAGTGAGCTGGCATATGATTCAGGAACCGGCTTCATTATCGACAGCAAGGTAATTAACGCTTTCAAGAAATATACTACCGATAAGGACGGTATGGCGGGAACACTTCTTGTAATGGTTGACAGCAATTACAGAGTCCGTGCTGCATACTGGACAAATGATCCGGATCTTTCAATGACATCGTTCAAAGTGGACGACGCAGTGATCGAGAGTGATAATACACTCAGCAACGGTTATTATCTGTGCTCATATCCCATAAAGTACAGTGAGACCAAGGGAAAAAAGATATTTGAGATCTGATGTTTTCTGACAGTCTGTGATAGACTGTTTCGGGTGTTAAAGAAATGAAAAAATTTAATAAAAAAGGCTTTACCATGGTAGAGCTTATTGTCGTTATGGCAATAATCGCGATACTTTCTGCCATTCTTGTGCCAATGATACTCGGGTATGTCACACGCTCACGTATTGCATCTGCAAATTCTTCTGCCGGCAAGATCAGGGACAGCGTCACATACTTTATGACAAAAGCCGGTGCGGAAGATTATGGTATGTTCCTGACACGGAATGCTATATGCGATGTCGATGTCGATATCCAGAACGGAACATGGCATATGCTCTTGTCCGACCCGTCGGTTTTTCTCCAGAAGTATAACGCAATGTGGGTAGACGGCGAAGGCTCAGGAACTGTAAATGACGGTCAGTCAAACAGCGTAAATGCTGTAAACAGATTTGCTTCACATCTTGCAAACACATTTCCGAGCATAAACAGCGGATATGTACGCTTTCGGCTGATAGGCGGAATGTGCTATGCCTTGTATTTCACAGAACAGCAGATAACCGCTGTTGACGATTTCCCGGATTTCGGTGACGCAAGCGGCTGGAGTATCAATGAATATGAATGGAACGGGCAGGAACAAGGGATCAACCCTGACGGCATCGTAATCGGAACTTCTCCCGTTCTTCCTCTTAAAGTTGCGGGTTCGTAAATTCAAAAAAGTATTTCCATACAGCTCCGTAATAGTGTAATAGTACGGAGCTGTATTTAATGTCTGCTCATCAGCCAACAAATGGCTTCATAGCGCAGCTTGAAGCCATTTGTTCGTCCGAAGGACGAAATGAGCTTGACAT
>CAMOKN010000201.1 GCA_946617595.1 uncultured Clostridia bacterium | reverse complement strand
TAGTCACGATCTCATTTATAAGATCTTCGGATACAAACAGGAGGAATGAAGTATATTTATCCGGCGATCCGGGTTTTGCAGGGTACTGCTGTTTCGGTTGACCTCGAGCAGTTTTACCCACGACATTTATGGGAACAGGAACAGGCTCAGTTTTCGAGCCTGTTTTTCTGTAATTGGTAACTTTGGTATCAGTTTCGTGAATTATAAGGCAGAGTGGTGAAGATATCTGTACAAAGAATCGGGCATTATCTGACGAGCGCCTTGCTCATGTGTAAGAGTGTCTTGAATCCGCAGGAAAGGTTATGGTCATCGGTAATTACAAGTGTGCTGCTAAAGCCTTCAGCGCGGAGAAAGAATGAACATTCCAAATATCGAGTTTAACAATAATCATTTGCCGAAGCAATAAAAAATTGTCATACGAATCAGAAAGGATCTTGAAACAATGACGACTGAATTACAATCAAATGTACTTTCCGCAGGAACCATAAAAAAGGTCATGCCGGCATGCATGGTCTATGCGCTGGTGCAGTCTCTGACATTTATGGTAGATACGATGATCGCTGGTCACTTTATGGGTGCAGACGCTGTTGCAGCAGTTGCTTTAGGTATGCCAATACTCGGACTTATGCTCTCTTTCACGGCAATGATAATGCAGGGCGGCTTTCACAAAATGCTGCACTGTATGGGGAAAAGCGATATGGAAGGATATCGCAGAATGTATTCGCTCGCGCTCACGCTTACTGTTATCGTCGATCTGATATTTATTGCGGCATGCCTGTTCCTTACCGACGGACTGATAAATATAAGCGGCGGCTCAAAGGCTACCGAACAGGCAGTTGAGTATGCAAGGATGTATATACGCACCGATTGCCCCATGGTGCTTTTCTTCTGCATGGGGACACTGTTTCAGCTTGTTGTGACTACCTTCGGATATCAGACGGAACGAATGATATGCAGCATCGTGAATGTGGGAGTAAATGTCGTGATTTCCGTCGCGGCTGTGATGCTGCTGCCGGAGGAATATAAAATAGCCGGACTCGGAATAGGTTCGGCAACTGGCGCATTCGCACAGATGATAGTGGCTTTTGTTATGATCAAATACAGAAAAATATCGGTGAAGTTCAGGCTGTATCCTGTTAACGGAGAAAACATAAAAGACTCACTTGACTGTGTAAGGCGCGGACTTCCGACGTCTGTTGACTCTATGCTTGATTCCGTAAGCGGTTCTGTCGTAAATAATATTGTGCTTGGTGTTTTTGCGGACGGTACGGGTGTACTTGCGCTTGTCAGCATCATCAAGACTATAGGTTCGGTTGTCCGCACAGTGGGGCGCGGCACTTTCTATGCAAGCGAACCTCTTTTCGGCATTCTTTTCGGCGGACGCGACAAGGAAGGCATAAAAAAGACATTTACCGCGTCGATCAAATTCGGACTTATCTATGCGGTTGTGCTGGCAGTAATACTTATCGTTTTGCAATCTCCGATACTGTCGTTCTATAACATCGGAGATTCGGAAGACGGGCGCATCGGTCTCATACTGATAGCCTTGAGCGGCATTGTCTCGGTATTTCCGTTTACACTCAGCTCTGCTTACGAATCCACTGATCACTTGTCACTTTCACTGCTTGTTGCCGCGCTGCCCGACAGCGTTCTTTATCCGATCCTCGTCGCTGTACTGGGCAGTATATTCGGCGTTACCGGCATCTGGCTCGCATACGGCTACAATTTCGTAATATTTTTTGCAGTGTACTATCTTATTCTTGCAGTAGTAAGCAAACGCTTCCCCGTCCCGCTCGACAGACTGCTTGCTCTCGGAAAGATCAAAGACCGCTTCACCGTACTCGATGTCAGCATTCCAACAGAAGCAGACAATGTTACATTTATTGCGGAAACTCTGCAGAAGTTCTTTGACGAAAACGGAACATCGAAAAAGAACGCCTATTTAAGTGCACTCTGTATGGAGGAGATCGCGGCGGATTATCTGTCACACAGGAAGCTCACAGCTAAACCGGGAAAACAGTCATATATGGACATAAAGGCTTTCTGTGATGACGGCAGGATAGAACTCGTACTCCGAAATTATGACGAGCCTTACAACCCGCTGATATTCGAGCGGGATGATGAGACATTCGCAAAGATCGGTGTTACAATGGTACAGAAAATAGCGGAGGACATCACCTACAGCTATTCGTACCATCTCAACATCATATCGGTAATTGTCGCATAACACACAAATATCCTGTAAGAAGAGCTTTCAGACTTCTTACGGGATATTTTTATCCGTCCGGTTTTATGAAAATCTTATGAATGTTTCTTTTTGTTGTTGAAATTAGTGGAATAAATGCGGTCATACTCGTACAAATACCCATTTTCATACCCACACCTATCGGATAAGAGCCTGAAAATATCCTTCTGTTCTGATTATAGCACATTATATGTAAATTTCAACCAAAGCCGCGAATTTTTGGTTATATTATTAAAAAGCTCTTGAATTTTCTATCATTCTATGATATAATATTGTAAAGTAACTGTAAGGAGATAACAGGTATGG
>CAMOKN010000200.1 GCA_946617595.1 uncultured Clostridia bacterium | reverse complement strand
TCACCTTGTCCAGTTCATTTACTGATGCGGCAGTTTCTAATTCAATATACTCCATAAAAGTTCCTCTTATTATTCTATATTCAGCACTGCTGAAAAATTAGTGACTTCAAATATTGCCATTACTTCGCTGCGGACATTTTTTATTATAAGACCTTCTTTTGCAGACATTGATTTATGCGCACTGAGAAACACTCTTAGCCCTGCGGAAGAGATATAATTCACACCGGCAAGGTCAATTATCATTCTGTCTGCGTTTTCGATGTTTTCCTTGACCTGATCTTCAAATTCCGGCGCTGTTTTTGAGTCTATTCTGCCCTCAATTATCAGAGTTATCTCTTTTCCGTCTGAATTTTTTCTTATTGTCATATATGATTACTCCTTTCCTTTGTATTCAATACAAAGCATTGTAAGATCATCAAACTGTTCTGCGTCCTTCACAAATCTGTTTACTGAGTTTCTGACATTGTGAAGTATCTTTTCAACTGAAGCGTCAGGCGCTTCATTCAGAGCATCGATCATACGCTGAGTTCCGAAAAGCTCATCATCGGGATCCGTTGCCTCAGGAACCCCGTCAGTATAAAGAAACAGCTTATCTCCCGGTTCAAGAAACAGCTCATATTCCTTATACTTTATTCCCGGAAGTCCGCCTATTACAAAGCCGTGATGATCCTCGAAAAGTTCAAATTTTCCGTCTGCTTTTCTGACCGCAGGATACTCATGACCGGCATTTGCGGCTGTTATCTTTCCGGACGATATCTCAAGAATGCCGAACCATACCGTTACAAACATTTCAACCTTGTTGTTTGAACAAAGTGCTTCATTCGTTTTAGTCAGCGTTTCGCCCGCCGATTTGCCGAGCATCGCACAGCTTTGAAGTATCACTTTTGCGACCATCATAAACAGGGCTGCCGGAATACCTTTTCCGCTGACATCAGCGATCACAAGTCCGAGGTGATCGCTGTCGATAAAGAAGAAGTCATAGAAATCACCGCCAACCTCTCTTGCCGGAGACATTGAGGCAAAAAGATCGAACTCCTTTCTGTCAGGATAAGGCGGAAATACCTGCGGCATCATGCTCTGCTGGATCTGCGTAGCCATGTGAAGCTCCGTACCTAAACGTTCTTCCTCCGCAGTGATCTTTTTTATACGCACCTCGTGTTCGGCAAGATCTTTTTCCATATCCGACATTATATCGGCAAGGTTTTCGATCTCATCACCGGTGTGTATATCCAACGAACCGAAATGATCGATAACTGACGCTTCGTTCTGTTTGTCCTGAACATATTGTGCTGCCGCATCTGCGATCGAATTTATAGGCTCCGCAACATTCTTTCTGATGCGCTTTACCTGTACCAGTGCTGTCAGTGCCGTAACGATAACTATTCCTATACCGGTCTGAACAGCAAACAAAGCCGATGCTCCCGACATATCGCTCGGCGCAACATCGACCAGTACGAAAGCGCATATATTACCGTATTCGTCTCTTATAGGAGTTCCGGCAGTACACAGCCAGCCGTACTTCTCTGTTTTGCCGATATCATACAGCAGCCCTTCGCCGTTCCAGTCCAGAAACTTTGCCGCACCGGCACTCGTAACAGGCTCCCAGTCACCCGGCAGAAGCCTGCTTTCACTGTCAAGATCAGGGTCAACTATATACACCATTGCACTTGTGTCCCTGTCATACATGGCGATGTACACAACATCAACATCAACATTGTCTGACTGGATAAATCTGCTGAACAGGTTCAGCAGATATTCATACTCCTCGCTGTTTCTTGCAGAATCGAATCTTGCTCTGTATTCTTCTGTTCCGTTCTGCGCACGTTCACTGCTGCTGAGACTGCGATATGTGGTCATTATGCTGTTTGCAAGGCTGATGACATCTATTTCCTGATCGACCGACATCTCGGCATAACGTGAAAGATCTGAGGCGTGCTTCACATATTGACCGGTCATCGTGACAATAAACAGTACGAGTCCCATGATCTCAGCAACAAGCCCAAGCAGTACACAGCCTATAACAGTGGTCCTCGTCGTATGCGCGATAAGCGAGCGGCATCTGACTTTTCTTTTTCTGGAATTTCGTTCACTCATATTTTCACCGTTCATTTGTCCGGATAATATCTGAAAATCATGCCGATCACCTGAACCATTTGTCGGCGATCGTCGGCTCTCTGTAACCCCAATCCTCCGGTACAGCCCCTGCTGTCATTATAAACCCGTTTTTTTCAAGTACACGTGCCGACGCTTTGTTTTCTATCATCGTACTCGCTGTAATTATCTCGGTATCGGTCTTTGAGTACAGATATTCAACCATAGGGCGCACCGTATCCGATGCAATGCCTTTTCCCCACCACTGCTCGTCAAGGCGATATCCGATACAGGTCTTCTGAAGCGATTCCTTGTACCCATAAAATTCGGCAAGTCCGCACAGAACACCGGCTTTCGCGGGATAAATGCCGAGTATGAGTGATTCTTTTGAAGTGAATAGTTTATCATACAGTCCGGCTATTGTTTTATGCACATCTTCGGACTGCTTCTAAAACAGAAACGTCGGAATATAACGATATACATTACTGTTCAGCGTCATATTTCTCAGCTGTTCGCTGTCGCTGTCAGTAATTCGCCTTAATGCAATATGTTCATTTCCGATACACGGGATCTCATCAAACAATTTCATATACTAAACTGTCTTTTTGCCGGAAATTTGCTGTACTGCGCTGCGGCATCATAAAAGAGATGACACCGCAGCTTTGAGGTACAGGAAAACGGCACATTATTTTCCGGAATTTTTCACAAAATTCCACGCGTCACGGCACATCTGCTCAAGTCCACGTTCAGCCTTCCAGCCAAGCTTCTTGTATGCCTTGTCAGGTACAGAATAGCACTCTGCGGCATCGCCCGGTCTGCGTTCTCCGATAACATAGGGGATCTTTATATCATTCACGCGCTCAAAAGTATTGATTATATCAAGCACTGAATATCCCTTTCCGGTGCCGAGATTGAAAGGCTCAGCTCCTGTCTCTGTGCGGACGTACTTAAGAGCCGCAAGATGACCGAGAGCAAGATCGACTACATGGATATAGTCACGCACGCAGGTCCCGTCGGGTGTGGGATAGTCTTTTCCGAACACAGTGAGCTTCTCCTGCTTTCCTGTGCAGACATTTATAATAATAGGCATGAGGTTATTTGGTATCCCGTTCGGATCCTCCCCTATCTTGCCGCACTCGTTTGCACCGATAGGATTGAAATAGCGCAGCAGCGCGGCACTGAAATCCTTATCCGCTTTGCACACAGCACGAAGCATATCCTCGATAGTAAGCTTTGTCTCGCCGTAAGGATTTATTGCCGAAAGCGGAAATGTCTCATCTACCGGAACTTTTTCAGGCATACCGTAAACGGTTGCTGACGAGCTGAAGATGATCTTTTTGCAGCCGTGCTTCTTCATTGCCTCAAGCACCGTAAATGTTCCTCCAAGATTGTTCTTGTAGTACTTAAGAGGTTCACGGACGCTTTCCGCAACTGCCTTATATCCTGCAAAATGGATAACTGCTTCGATATCGTTTTCTGAGAATATTTTCTCCATATCGGCTTCACTGCACATATCGGCTTCGTAGAATCTGAAATCCTTGCCGCTTATTTCCTTTATAAGCTCGACAGCCTTTGGCTTCGAGTTGTAGAAATTATCCATAACTACGATATCTTCGCCCGCTTTGAGAAGCTCTATACAGGTATGAGAACCTATATACCCTGCTCCGCCTGTTACTAAAATAGCCATTTCTATGACCGCCTTTCAAATTGATATTATTTTCTTCCGTTTTCCATGAAACCGCCTGAAAAACACGGCTCACCGCGTCCGACAGAGGGATAAACTGCGGATCCGCATTTAAGGGAACCTCTAAAAACCCAATTTGAGAGAAAAAGAGCTATCCACTTTATGCCGCTTTGTATGCGCGCGTCCTGCGCGCTTTTGGCGGCAATACCACGGCTTCCTGCCGTGACCGT
>CAMOKN010000199.1 GCA_946617595.1 uncultured Clostridia bacterium | reverse complement strand
GTGCATTTCTTTTGCAATGTCACTGTATGTGCTGCAATAGAAATATCGCCTCACAAACATCACGCGCCTATTCTTCGGAAGTGTGTTCAGAAAACGTTCAAGAGCATCCGTAAATGCTCTCCTGTCCACAGAGATATCAACATCATCTGCCGCCGGCAGGAACTCCGATATTTCCTCAAAGCTTACGCTGCTGTACCCGCCGCCGTTTTTCAGCCTGCCCCTTTGTTTGAACAGATTGATCGCTGAATTCCGGACGATACGCAGAATAAATGCACCGAGCTTTTCCGGCTGTTTCGGCGGTATCACATTCCAAACTTTCAGGTATGTATCGTTGACACATTCCTCGGTATCTTCGTGATTGCCGAGAATGTTGTACGCGGTATGCCGGCAGACACCCCCGTATTTCTTGTCAGTCTCGCTTATCGCTTCCTCTGATCGGGCATTGAACAGCCCGATTATGTCATTATCATTCATTTCCGTCCTCCAACGCACAGGTTTTCCCTTCGTTAATAAAGACAACATCTGACATTGAGATCGCACACTATTTTTAAAAAAATAAATATTTTGTCACTTCACACAATATTATACAGCATTATTGTTGCAAAATCAACAAATTCCTTGCATTTTCTTACAAATGGTATGAAGAAACAGCTGGAACACTCCACGTTCCCTACGGTTTATCGGAAATCAATTGAGTGAACACATAGGACACCTTGTTTACTGCATTTTTTATAAGTAGTATGTTTATTTTTCCGGTGACAGTGGTGACACCGGAGACAGGTGCGGTATGATGCGGGTTGTCTCTTGTGAACTGGCACAGCATTCTATTATCTGTCACCACTTTTGTCACCGGATTCTTATAATCAGGCTGTCTGGAAGAATGCGATTATGAAGAGATTTTCGGCTGCTGTCGCCACTGTCTCCACAAATAATTACAAGGGTATGGATTTTTTATTATCGTTGGTATTCAGAAAAAATGATTCTGATGATACTACCGGATTATGAAGATAGCAAGCACTGAATTATGGTACCCAAATTCGGCTTGCAGGAGCAAATCCCCTGACCCCTTACGAGCGGCTGTCGCCTTGTTTTTCGATGAAAAAAATCGTAGCAATCTGAATATTTCTGACATTATTATGCCAAGGGCGCACTTATATACCACTGTCGTGGTATCGTGCGTTCTTCAAGATAATTTCGCATCTTCTCAATGAAAAAAGATACGCCGGAAGAGCTGTCTTTGAAATAGTATCATCCAAGAATCACTTTCTACGAAATGAACAAATAACTTTTAGTAACTTGTTGTAGTTTGCAGAAAAATCAGCGTATTGCACAAACGCTTGAAATTCTACTTCAAATAACCAAAAGTAAACAAAAATTACAGCAGAACACAACAGGCATTTCGCAGCATACCACAATTTGCAAATTTTTCCATTCCGTGATACAATAAGAGCATAGGATTTCCGAGAAGCTATGTCACAAAACTGTCGATACATAAATTTCAAAAAAGTAGTGACAGGTCGGAAATTTTATGATATACTATTCATAGAATATTCGACTGTCGGAAAGGTAGGATTTATGTACAGACAGTCAAATACAATCGTCATCTTCAATGAAATGGAGGTGCGCGTATGAACATTCAGGAACGCAGAAACAAGGACGGAAAGATAAGCATAAAAGTAGCCGTATTCAAAAAAGTTGCCCGCTTGTTGACCAAAATGAAAAATCGGTCATCAAGATGGTAGCTAAATGGCTTGGTTATGCAAAATGATAGAAAAAGTTGGTCTATATTTGGACATTAATTTTACAAAAAGTGACGACAAATCGTCACAAGATATTTATAAGTTGAAGCGGGAATTCCTCATTATATAAGCCTTTGCGGGATTTTGCAATATTTAGCAAAAAGTCATCTTGAACATTCAAGTCCTATCTCCGCAACCAATTTCAATTCACGCGAAGCCGCTTGTAGAACGGATTCGCGGGTTTTGCTTTTTGTGGAAACCCCCGTTTTGTCCATATTAAATTTAAAAAAGGGTGATAAAATGAATACAGAAATAATACTTCCCACAGATATAGAACGACGCAGCATGGAGATAATCGAGAGCGAGATCGGCGATATGTCGGCATTTTCAGAGCGTGAAAAACTGATCGTAAAGCGCTGCATACACACGACCGCAGATTTTGATTACAAGAAAAATCTGCGTTTTTCGCACAAAGCGGTAGAAATCGGGATAAACGTACTTAAAGCCGGAGCGGTGATCGTCACCGACACGCAGATGGCATATTCGGGTATCAGCAAGCCCGCCTGCAAAGCGCTTGGCTGTGAGGTGTATTGTTTTATGTCGGATCCGGATGTTGCTGAAGAAGCAAAAAAACGCGGTCTGACACGAGCAGTGATCTCAGTCGATAAAGCCGCTGAAAAATTTGAGGACAGGCAAGTCATCTACGCAGTCGGAAATGCACCTACCGCACTTTTACGGCTGCATGAACTGATAAATTTGAACACGTTCAGACCTGCTCTGATTATCGGAGTTCCGGTCGGATTCGTGAATGTTGCAGAGGCGAAAGAACTGATAATGACAACAGATGTCCCGTACATTATTGCGGCAGGAAGAAAAGGCGGAAGCAATGTTGCCGCCGCCATAGTCAACGCTATGCTGTACATGCTTTATCAGCGGTGATCGAGGAGACTGTAAACAAACTCCATATCAAGATTTTTCCGCACCTCATCTGCAAGAATGTCAAACTGATTTTCCTTATACACGCGGCGGTCTGTACATTTTCCGTCAAAACGCAGCCCCTTTCGTTCGTACAGCGTTTTTACCACTGTCGAGGAGATCTGAGGTTCATCGAAAATGCCATGGATATAGCAGCCGTAAACATTGCCGGAAAATGTCCCTCCGCGATCCAGCATTGGTTTGCTGTTGGCAAAAGTCTCTCCCATGTGTATCTCGTACCCGCTGAACGACAGTCCGGACAGCGCGGAGAATGCCCCGCATATCTCAGCAAATCTGCCGTGTGTCTGCGTCTGATGTTTCTCCTTTGCAAACACAGTCTCACAATCCAGCAAGCCAATACCATCTATTTCACCACCGCCCTCGGAATTTCCGGGGTCGGCTATTTTTCTTCCCAATATCTGAAAGCCACCGCATATCCCGAATACCGGAACTCCCTTGCCGACGGCTCTTTTTACTGCCGCTTCAAGTCCGCTTTCCCTCATCCAGCGCATATCCGCTATGGTGCTTTTCGTGCCGGGAATAACTATCATATCCGGTTCACCGAGCTCCGGAAATTTTGTCACATACCGCACCGAAACACCGTCATATTGCAAAAAAACATCGAAATCGGTATAGTTTGAGATATGTGGAAGAAGTATCACGGCAATATCGATAATGCCGTCGTTCTTTCGCCTTTCAAGCTTGTCGGAAAGACTGTCCTCATCCTCAATATCGCACTTTATGTACGGAACAACTCCCGCTACCCGAACTCCGCCACGCTGTTCAAGTATATCAACTCCGCTTTGGAAAATGGTTTTATCTCCGCGGAATTTATTGACTATCAGCCCTTTTATCCGTTCGCGCTCGTCCTGTTCTATCAGCATCAGCGTTCCGAGAAGCTGCGCAAAAATGCCGCCGCGGTCAATGTCGCCCACCAAAAGCACCGGTGAGTCCACCAACTTCGCAAGCCCCATATTCACGATATCATCAGCTTTGAGATTCAGTTCTGCAGCGCTTCCGGCACCCTCGATAACGATGATGTCGTGCTGTGACGCAAGTGTGTTGTACGCTGAAAGAATGTCCGGTATCAGTTCTTTTTTATGCCGGAAATATTCGGCTGCTTTCATATTTCTGCGGACCTTCCCGTTTACGATGACCTGAGAACCTGTATCGTCCGTAGGCTTTAAGAGTATCGGATTCATCAGCACTGTAGGCTCAAGTCCCGCCGATTCCGCCTGCATTGCCTGCGCACGACCTATCTCAAGCCCGTCAGCTGTTATATATGAATTGAGTGCCATGTTCTGAGATTTAAACGGAGCCGCCGAATGACCGTCCTGCCTGAAAATGCGGCAGAGTGCCGCCGTCAGCAGACTTTTCCCCACATTCGACATCGTTCCCTGCAGCATTATGTTTTTTGCCATTTCGTCACCTTTTCTGTTGTTTGGTCCTGTTCTCTGAATACCGGCTGCGACTACGCCCCGGTCACTGGTTTTGCGGCATCATCGGGATATGATAATTCAACTTTTATCATTCTTCTTCTCACGATAACCGATACACGCTTTTACAAAATTTTCCGCGACAGGCGTATATGAGTAAAAATACAGATGTGGAAAACCTGCGTACAGGCTCCTGCTTGTATGGACACATTCCCACGACCTTCCGTCGGATTTTTTAGCAGTCATGCCGCTTCCGGGATCCGTGCTGTCAAAATAGTGGAACTCGTGTGCGGGGAATTTTGCTCCGGCTGTACATAGCATACTGTCCGTTTCTGAGGTCAGTGTAATATAACCGAACCGCTGCAGTTTCTCTGTTCTGTATGCTTTTCCGCGTATTATGCCTGCGCCGTGAAACTCCGTACCGTCCATATCCGTGAATGTGTCATGCAGGTACATAAATCCTCCGCACTCTGCTATGGTCGGCATTCCCGCGGATATTTTCCTGCGAATCTCCGAAAGCATTTCAGTGTTTTCCGAAAGCCTTTTTGCATGAAGTTCTGGATAGCCGCCGCAGAGAATGAGCCCGTCCGCGTCCTCCGGCAGCCTACTGTCACTCATGGGCGAGAAATAACGTATATCACAGCCCAGCTTCACCAGCAGATCAAAGTTATCTTCATAGATGAAACAGAATGCTTTGTCACGCGCCACGGCAACAACAGGCTTTTTACCGGTAAGCTTACGGATATCGGGCGGAGTGAACTGCGGAAATTCAGGTTCCGGCTGTTTCAGCAGTTCATCGATCTCCAGATATCTTTCGGCAATTTCACCAAGCTTTGCCAGCTTCTCATTAAGACCTGCGATCTCACTTGACGTAACAAGTCCGAGGTGACGGCTTTCTATTTTTATCCCGCTGTCGGGAAAACAGCCATAATACCGGATCCTCACGTCGCCGCAGAGCCTTTTTGCCAGCGGTATAAGCCTTTCCGGCAGGCGGTTGAAGATAAAGCCGCAGATGTTGTTTGTATGCTTGTAGCCGAGAAATCCATGTATCACAGCGCCGATAGAATCACTCATGCCTTTGCAGTCAATTACAATGACAGCGGGGGTATCTGTTATCCGGGAAATGGAATATGCAGAACCGCGTCCGTCAGTGCCGTCGTAATATCCCATGACCCCCTCGATCACCGAGATACCGCTTTCTTTGCCGTGTTCGTACAGCAGGTATTTCAGCGTATCGTCATTGCAGAAGAAGCTGTCAAGATTGTAAGACGGTATTCCTATGACCTCTCGGTGAAACATGGGGTCTATATAATCCGGACCGCACTTGAATGCCGAGATCCGCAGTCCGCGTTTTTTAAGTGCGGAAATAAGTGCGCACGTTATCGTGGTTTTCCCGCAGCCGCTATGAGTCCCTGCAATAATTATCCTCTTCATTTTCTCTCTCCCTCAATGATAAATACAGGGTTTTGCGAATTCAGCATGGTATGTCCGCTGAATATCCTTGTACGGGTCACGGATATCTGTGTGACTTCCGGTATAATATTATGCTCTCTGAGAGCAGCCACAGCCTCGTTCAATGTTTCAAGAGTGACAGCTG
Source organism: uncultured Clostridia bacterium (assembly GCA_946617595.1). GTDB lineage: Bacteria > Bacillota > Clostridia > Oscillospirales > Ruminococcaceae > Ruminiclostridium_E. Next base: position 12,611 of record CAMOKN010000199.1, on the reverse strand, counting down.
TTATCAGGATCTTCGGGGAATTACCGTCTTTCATCGCGGCATCGAGTATCGGCTTTATCACACCGCTTGCGCCGCCGATAAACACCTTGTCCGGACGCGGCAGACTGCCTGTGATTTCCGGCGCCGGACCGTATATAGTGTGAATGTTGTCGCAGCCGAATTTCCGTGCATTGCTCATAGTCAGCATTATGGCAGCTTCGTTTTTATCTGCTGCAAAAACAGCACCGTCATTTGCTGCAAGAGCACATTCTACACTTACCGAACCTGTCCCGCAGCCGATATCCCATACCGTGTCATCAAAGCAGACGTTCAGTTTTGACGCGATCACCGCTCTCACCTCGGCTTTAGTCATAGGCACGTCGCCGCGTATGAATTCTTCGTCGGGTATTCCTGTCCGCACGCATTTTTCGGGAGCCGGATTCTCGGTTATGATTGCACACAGCGAGTCGCACTGTACTCCCGAAAGTTCCGATGCACAGCCGGAGATGATCTGTTCATCGGGATATGAAAGTCTTGCACCGATATGCACGTTCACGCTGCCAAGGTCGTATTCACACAGCCGCCGGCAGATATCCGCAGGAGTGATACCACCACCCAGCAAGAAAAAGCATTTTGCATATCTGCGCACGTTGCGGACTATATTTTCTTTCGTCCCGTGCAGGCTTAAAAGCTTCATATCCTGCCACGAAAGCCCGAGTTTTGCACACATAAAGACCGGCGTGGAAATACCTGCGATAATCTCTGTATCATACGCCGAAAGCTTCTTTGTCAAAGCCTCAGCTCCGCTGAAAAAACCGCAGTCGCCTGACATCAGTACTGCCGCCGTATCGAACTTTCCTCGGGAAATATATTCGCATATCACGTCTGTTTTCCAGCTTACAAAAACAGTTTTGCCGAGTGCTTCAAAAGATTCTGTCATGCGTTTTGCGCCAATAAGTACATCGGCTGACTCTATCGCTTTTTTTGCTTCTGCCGTCAGCGTTTTTTCGCCGTCCATACCGATGCCGACAATATATATTTTCATATAAGCTCTCCGATGATCTCCGTCAGACGCCCGAACGAATATCCGCTTTCCGCGGGTCGGGCTATAGTTATCGTTTCGATGCTGCATTCATTTGCGGCGGTGATCTTCTCGGGATATCCGCCGGTCTTTCCGCTTTCCTTTGTCAGCAGTATTTCCGCACCGCTTTGTCTGATGTGAGCGATGTTTTCGCTGACAGTAAACGGACCTTTTCCGAAAATGATGTGAGAACGCTCAAATCCGTATGCGATGCACTGTTCATCTATCCCGTCCGCAGGCAGGACCCTTAGCCATATCCTGCTTTTGTCATGCACCTTTGCAAATCCGGGGAGCTCCTTGCTGCCAAGTGTGCTGAGTATCACACTGTCCGATCTGTTCAACAGTTCCACCGCTTCATCAAGACTGTTCACCACAGTCCCGGAAAGCTCACTCTGTTCGCGAAGAAGTCTGTAATACTGCATTCCGGCAGTATCACAGGCTTTTTTGATGTTCAGTGTGGCTTCGGCTGCATACGGGTGGGTAGCATCTATCACTGCCGCATAATTTCCGACGCATATCAGTTTTGCCATTTCACAGCTGTCGAGTTTACCGGTGAATACGTTAAGCATATCACTTTTTCCGAGCAGCCTTGCACCGTAGTCGGTAGTCACCGAAACATCGGCGGAAATTCCGTTTGCACAACACCATTCCGCAAGTTCACGCCCTTCGGTGGTGCCGCCGAATATCAGCATTTTCTTCATAGTTTATATCCCCTCGGAGTGACCAGTTTTCCGTCGATAACGCGGGTCAGTGAATTGCCCACAAACACCGTTGTGAACATATCCACAACCGCGTTTTGCAGCTCGCCGAGAGTGAGTATCCCGCTGCTTTCGCCTTCGCGCCCGATATTTGCTGCAATACCGCAGGGAGTGCTTTCCGGACGGTATCTCAGTATGATCTCACACGCCCTGCGCAGATTATCGGTGCGTTTACGGGACATCGGATTATAAAGCACTATGACAAAGCCGCCTGCTGCTGCACCGTCGAGACGCTTTTCAATGACTTCCGGGGGCGTCAGCAGATCTGACAGGCTTATCACCGCGAAATCGTTGGTCAGAGGAGAACCGAGCAAAGCCGCTCCCGAAAGTGCCGCTGTCACTCCCGGCACGACATTTATTTCAACTCCCGGAAAGCTTTCCACAAGCTCGAAAGCAAGTGCAGCCATTCCGTAAACTCCCGCGTCACCGCTGCAAACAAGTGCTGTCGTCCGCTTCTGTGCCTGTTCCAGCGCGAACAGCACCCTTTCCTTTTCCTGCCTCATTCCGGTCGCGTAGTATTGCTTTTCCGGAAAGACAGGGCGGAGAAGATCATTATACACCGTGTAGCCAACTATCAGATCACTGCTTTTTATTGCAGTGATCGCTTCGGCAGTCATACTTTCCGGAGAGCCGCTGCCTGTTCCCACTATGTATAGCATCACTCACCGTTCCTTTCAAAATCAATGAATACCGGTAACTCCGCAGCTGCAACAGTAACACCGTTTCCGGCGGATTTCGTAACTATGATCTTTCCGCCCGCGCATACCGCCGCACGTTCACAGACATTATCGGCCCCGGTCGTGCGCTCCACAAAATCCGAGTGTTCAAACTCGCCGGGTGCGCTCATCAGTTCATCTGCCGAATATGTTTCAAGCGAAAGTCCGAAGTTCTCACAGAATTCTGCAAGTCCGGGTTCATCTGATTTTATGTCGATCGTTGCAACTCCCCTGATCCTGCGTATATCAAGCCTTTTCTCCGAAAAAACAGTCATAATATGCTTTGTGATCGTGTCTGAAGTTGTTCCTCTTTTGCACCCTATACCTATGATTATATTTGCCGGCACAAGGTTCAGAGTAACATCAAACGGCTTTTCATCTGCATTTCCGGAAACACAGATGCCGATGCTTCCGCTTTCTGACTCCGAAAGTTCTGCCGGCAGCCCGGAGTAAGGATAACCGCTGCAGAAACCGACTTTCTCACCGTTCACGACTGCCGATGCAATAAGTTTTGCCGCTTGCATATCGCATATCACAAGACCGTTGGTTTTTGCGAACATATCAGGTGAAAACAGCCCGTGCGAATCGGTAGCTGTGGTAATGACCGGTACTGCGTCAAGAATTGCCGCGATCTGCCGTGCAAGTGCATTTGCACCTCCGAGATGACCGGACAGAAGCGATATAACGAATTTTCCGTTATCATCAATGACAACGACTGCCGGATCAGTCAGCTTTGACCTTATATACGGAGCAACAGCACGCACGGCGATACCTGCTGCACAGATAAAGACAAGTGCCTCATAGTCGTTAAACAATCCGGCAGTCAGCCCGTTTATGTCGGAAAATGTCTGTGCATAGGGATCGCTGTGTTTCACAAAACAAAACCTGTCACCTCCGATTTTCCGTGAGAGTATCCGACCGTTTTCGGTGAATGAGATCAGTGCGGTTTTCACATTTTCGCCTTCCTGTATTCAGTCTCAAATCCCTTATCGTAGAGCTTCGACAGCTCATACCCGCTGTCAAGAACATTACCGACGATAATAATCGCAGTCTTTTTTATGCTGTTGGCAAGCGCCGTTTCGTGGAGCGTAGCTACGGTGCAGCGCATTACTTTTTCATCAGCCCATGTTGCCTTATACACTATCGCAGCCGGGGTTTCCGGAGGATATCCCCCTTTGATAAGCCGCTCAGAAAGTTTCTCCGTCATACCTGCGCTAAGATAGATCACCATTGTGCAGCCGTGCACTGCCAGCTTTTCTATACTCTCATTTCCGGGAACTTCCGTGCGTCCTGCCATTCTTGTGACTATCACGGACTGTGAAACTCCTGGCAGGGTATATTCGGCATCGAGCGCGGCAGCTGCCCCGAACATCGAGCTTACCCCGGGCGTTATGCGGTAGGGTATGCCGAGTTCCCGGAGCCTGTCTGCCTGCTCCCGCAGCGCACCATACAGCGACAGATCGCCCGTCTGCAAGCGTACTGTGTGTTTCTCCGCAAGCTCGGCTCTTTTTATTATCTCAATTATCTCATCGAGTGACAACCTTGCGCTGTCAAAAAAAGCACAGTCAGCTTTTGCATAACCGAGAAGCTCTTTATTTATCAGCGAACCGGCATATATTATCACATCTGCGCTCCCGATAAGTCTGATCCCGCGTACAGTTATGAGATCTGCCGCACCGCAGCCCGCTCCTACAAAATCAACCATTGTACTCTTCCTTTATCACTTTCAGCAGCTCGTCCACGCCTGCCGTTTTTACTGAAATATCGTATTTGTCGGAGAACATAATAGCCGCAGTTTTCGCGGCACCCTTTACCTTTGCGTCAAGATAATATCCTGCGCGCTTCGATAGTATATCGAGAGTTCCGCGCAGATATCCTGCTTCGTCAAGAATGGCCAGCGCAGCGTCCGTAGTGGCGCATTCCGGAATTTTTTTCAGCGTCCCGGTATCTGCTCCTGCAAGCACCCCACAGGTGACAAGAACGTCCATTCTTCCGTCAGCCTGCGCGGAATGGGTATTCATTATCCCTGCGCCAAGCTTGACAAGTTTTCCGATGTGTCCTGTTATCAGAATCCCGCGGAAGCCGTATTCAAGCGCTATATCTATCGCTTCTCCGATAAAATTACTGCACTTGACGCTCTTGTCTATATCGAATGGCATAGTCCGTGCGATATAATTTTCACTGTAATTTCCAAGGGTGAAGAAAATGTTCTCATGCCCCTCGGCTTTTCTCATTCTTATCTCGGTGCGTATGGTATCAATCAAAGCGGTATTGCTCATAGGCTCGATGATGCCGCTTGTGCCGATGACCGAGATGCCCCCCTCTATCCCGAGACGCGGATTGTAAGTGCGTTTCGCAAGCTCCGCACCGCCGGGTATGCTTATTTCCACTGAGAAGCCGCCGTAATACCCGCACTCTTCTGCAACTCCTCTGACTGCTTCCGTTATCATTTTCCGAGGGACGGAGTTTATGGCATACTCACCCACAGGCTGGTCAAGACCCGGCTTGGTGACTTTACCTATACCTTCACCGCCGGTTATTGTGATGCCGCTTTCCGCTTTTGTGACCTTTGCAGAAACAAGTATTCCGTTCGTTATGTCCGGGTCATCACCGCTGTCTTTTTTTACGGCACATTTAGCGTAACCGGCTGTAATTTCCGGTTCGTGTATATCGAGAGTCAGAGTGATACCTTTTGGAGTAGCCAGCTCCACACTGCTTACTGTTTCACCTGTTAATATGCCGATCGCCGCAGCCTTTGCAGCCGCGGCAGCGCATGACCCCGTAGTGTAACCGCAGCGGAGCATTTTTCCGCTGCGATAGATAAATTCATTCATCATTCTTCTTTTTTCTTTTCACAGTAATTACAACTGCCGCACATATCATCAAGGCAGTTATTACTGCGATAACAATAAATATAATGCCGGAGCTGTTTTTTACTGCGCCGTCGGGGAGACTGTCGGAAAGAAAAACAAGATCGCGGTCATACCACTGCTCACGCTTGATGCTCCATGCGGCGCACTTCACTGTGGCATTGAGCGCGGGAACAGGTACGGTGTAGGTGTATTGTCCCTCGCTGTTTTCGGCAAATGGGATAAAGCTGCTGTCATTTGCGCTGAGAGCCTCCTCTCCCGTACCCATGAAGAGCATACTGTATCCTTTTCCACTGAGCGTCATCACAGCCGTCATCTCATCATCCGAGACAGTGAGTCTGCACTCAACGACTCTGAACATGGACGAACTGGACTCTACCGCGATATCATAGCTCCCCTCGTTGATGTCGGCAGCATAAAGCGGCTTTCTCTCACCGTCCTGTGCGTACACGGGAACAGTGAGAACGAGCATTGCCGTCAATAATGCCGCAATTATACCAAGGTATTTCATTTCGCATTTGCCGCATGATCAGCATAGATGCTGCGTATAGCGTCTATCTGACCAAGACCGCGAAGCACGGGGACAACCTCAAAGCCTTCTTTTTCAAGTATGGTCTTCCACGAATTTTCCTCGTCTCCTGCCATATCATTGTTGGCATGATCGCCTGCAACAACCATGAGCGGTTCGAGAACAACGCGCTTGTAGCCGCCGTCCTTCGCGAATTTTATAACATCTTCTATCGAGGGTTCAGCTTCAACAGTACCGATGCAGTAATTCTTCTTGCCCGCATCTGTAAGTTTAGTCTGGAGCTTGGCGTATGTAGCATTGGACTCATGTTCTGTGCCGTGTCCCATGAAAACTATCGCGGTATTTCCGTCGTCGTATTCCGCAGTTGCATCAGTTATAGCGGTTATGACTCTGGAATAATCATCGTCTGTTGTAAGAAGAGGCGAGCCTATCTTTACACTGTCAAATTTGCTGCGGTTCTTGTCAATCTCAGCTATAAGGTCGTCATACTCGAATCCGTTCATGACATGGGTAGGCTGAACGATGAGCTCCTTTACGCCGTCACTCTCAAGACGTGCGAAGGCTTCCTTAACATTGTCGATCTCCAGCCCATCACGCTCTTTCAGCTTGTCGATGATTATCTGGCTTGTAAATGAACGGCGGACTTCTTTATCCGGGTTCGCGTTTTGTATCGCTGTCTCGATAGCTCCGATAGTTAAGTCACGGCTGTCATTGTAGCTTGTTCCGAAGCTTACGACAAGGATAACCGGCTTTGTGCCGGAAGCTTCCTGCTGAGCCGCTGTGGTCGATGCCGGAGCGTTTGTGTTTCCGCAGCCTGCCATAGCGACAGCACATACAGCTGTGCTGAGAATAAGTGCTGCTATTTTTCTGATTTTCATTTGATTTACCTCCTGATATTGTTTGATATTTTATGTTGACTGTGCGCACAGTTTCAACCGTGATATTTATTGTAGAGCTCGTCCGGTATGTCAAAATGTTCTGTAAGTGACTTTTTGCTGAGCAGCTCCGAGGGTTTTCCGATACCGGTACAATGCCCGTTCTTCAGCAGAAGCACAGTGTCTGATATTTTTCCGGCAAACTCCGTTTCGTGAAGCGACATCACTACAGCAATATTCCGCTCCCTGCGCAGCCTGTCCAGCATTTCGAGAAACGTCAGCTTATAGTGCATATCGAGGAACGAAGTCGGCTCGTCGAGAAGCAGTATTTCAGGCTCGCGGCATACCGCCCTTGCAAGCATCACACGTTGTTTCTGCCCGTCGCTTGTTTCGGAAAACGGGCAGCCGGAAAGTTCTGTGGTGTCTGTAAGTTCCATTGCCTCTGCTACCGCTCTTTTATCGGCAGTTCCCAACAGCCCGAATTTACCGGTGTAAGGATAACGCCCCGTTTCCACCACATCCTGGCAGGTCATCATATCAGTTTTCGGGCGATCTGTAAGCATTGCCGAGACAAGCTTTGCAAAATCGTTACGGCTCATATTCTCTTTATCGGTGCCGTCTATGTATATTTTCCCCGAAAGCGGAGGGAGAAGTCCGGAGAGGGTCTTTAAAAGCGTAGATTTGCCTGAACCGTTCTGTCCGATAATTGTCAGTATCTCTGCGCCGCTCACCGTGAATGAAATTTCGTGCGCTATTTCTGTACCGTTGTACCCGGCGCACAGGTTCTTTATTTCAAGCATTTTCTTTGTCTTTATTCTTTCGCAGCATTATTATCAGCACTACCGGTGCTCCGAGCACTGCGGTGACCGTGCTTATCCCAAGCTCCGACGGAGCTGCCGCCGTTCTTGCTATCATATCGCTTATAATGCAGAACACACCTCCGCCGAGGAAGGTTGCCGGTATCATCACTATAGGCTTTGCTGTCCCGAGGAGCATCTTAACGAGAAACGGCACTGCTATCCCGACGAATGAAACAGGTCCCGCAAATGCGGCCACACAGCCCGACAACAGGCTCGACAGCAGTATCATCGCTATCCGCACTGCCTTTACGTTTACTCCCATATCAACGGCGTAGCTCTCACCGAGCTGATATGCGCTTATAGGCTTGGACATACAGAATACCGCTGTCAGCGCCGCAAAAACTATTATCGCGCAAACGATGACAGAATCGTTTTTCATTCCGGAAAAAGTACCTATCGACCAGCCACGCAGATTTACTATATCCGAGTCGTCGGCAAAGTTTACGATAATGTCGGTTATGGCAGTGCATATATATCCTATCATGACTCCGCATACCACTAAAAGAGACATACTGTGTATCTTTGAAGACATAAGCAGCACTGCCGACATTGCGGCAAGCGCCCCGACAAATGCCGCGAACGCCATTATTGCGGAGTTCAGCATTATCGCACCACGGGCTGACAGTATCAGCGTCAGCGCCACTGCAAGCCGTGCTCCGGAGGATATGCCCAGCACGAAGGGTCCTGCTATTGGGTTGTGAAAATAGGTCTGGAGCATATACCCTGAAAGCGCAAGCGCACCGCCGAGTATCACTGCTGCCAGAGTACGGGGCAGACGTATTTTCAGCAGTATCATTACTGCCGTTTCATCGCTTCCGCCGCCGAGCAGTATTTTTATCAGCTCGGTCAGGGATATATCCGCACTGCCCGCAGAGATGCTAACCGCCGTAAAGAACAGCAGCAGCGTCAGAAGCAGTGCAAACGAGAGAATTATCCTTTTTTTCATATCAGTTGATCTTGTACAGATACGAGGTCGGTTCGCCAGTATCGAAGAATATCCTGTGCATATCAGTGAGTATGTCGCCGGTCTTCATTATATCCTGATATACGCTGCGTCCGGTACACCATACATTGCCGTTCTTTACAGCTGTGAACTCCGCAAGCAGGGGATCCTTGGCGACAAGCTCGTCAATGCTGTGTATTTCGCCGGAAATGTTGCAATTGTATATGATGATGTCCGCGTCCTTTGCATGCAGGGTGAACTGCTCGGGTTCAAGGGTCACGGACGAGGCCGCGTTATCTTCGCCGATAAAGTCAAACACATTCTTCCCGCCGGCAAGCTGCATCATTTTTATGATGTAGTCTCCTGACTTTCGGGTAACTATCTTGCCAGAAGCTGTGATGTAGAAGAAAACTGCCGATTTTCCGCTGCTTTCTGTGCCGGTGAGTTCATCAAAGTGCGCCCTCTGCTCCGCAAACAGCTTGTCACCAAGCTCCGGACACCCCATGACAGTCGCATAGACCTTTATCCATTCACAGCGTCCGAGAGGCTGCGGCTCATAGCTTGAGCGATCGACGAATACCGGTATCCCCAGCTCCGTCAGTTTTTCCTTCACCCTCGGGACATGCTCCGACATGGTAGATTGCACCGACAGTCTGCACCCCTCTGACAGCAGAAGCTCATAATCAGGCTCGCTGTATTTTCCAGCGTAGATGATATCGCCGTTCTGCATCGCTTCACGGGCGTTTTCTATATACCAGCCGTCTGCTTCGAGAGCTGAGAATCGTATATTTCCGAGCTTTCCGAGAGCATCGTAGAAGCACATCACCGCACTTGCAGCCATATATATCATATCCGGCGAACGCGGTATCACAACTATGTTTTCAGCAAGTCCTGACGGTGCGCTGTCCGTTATCAGATAAGTGCTGCCGTCGTCAGTGGTTATCAGCGTATCACTGTTCTCACAGCTGTACAGCGAGAAACACTCCGCGTATTCAAGCTCTGTTCTCTGCCATTCGCCATATCCTGCAATTTCCGGCAGTTTTTCGCTTGTAGTGATATTCTCTGTACCGCAGCCGCTCACAGGGAATAACAGCATAACTGCGAGAAAAACTCCTGTTATCCGTTTTATCATCATACTTTTTTCTTTCTTTTTTTCACAGCCACAGCTGCGGTCACTGCCGCAATGCACACGAATGCTGCACTTCCGGCGATCACCGGAACAGTGATATCCGCATTCTGTTGTTCAAGCGACGCTGCTTTAAACTCTATCACATAATCTATCAGGTGCGGCTCACTCATCGCAATGGTCTCTGCCTGTACAGAAAGCGGTTCGTCAAGCGTGAAGACGGGTACCTCGAACACCGAGTTCCCGCTGTCGTTTACAGGGAGAAACTCCCTCCCGTCAACAATCATCAGGTCGTAGTTCCGGCTGCTCCACTCGAACCGCGCGGTCATCTGTCCTCCCGATACCGTGACCGTTACCGGAGAATTTATATATGCCTTTCCTGTACCTCCGGTCATGGTTATCTCAATGCTGTAAGTGCCGTCCGTCATACTTCCGCCAGCTTCTTTCCAAGTTCTCTGAGTTCGCCGAGTTCCGTTTCATTGGCATCAAGATTGGTTATATACCCCTCATCTATGAGTATGGCACCGTCTGATCTCACCCGTTCTTCCCATGTGTGCATCCAGTCTCCCGTGCCCCAGTCATACGAGCCGAACAGCGCCACTCTTTTTCCGGAAAGCTCATTTTCTATCCCTGCAAAGAAAGGCTCGAACTCCGCTTCTTCAAGTTGTTCATCACCCATTGCAGGGCAGCCGAACGCAATTGCATCAAAGCCGGAGATGCTTTCAGTAAAATTGCTGACAGGTGTTGCTTCAGCACCTGCACCTTCAGCAACAGCCTTTGCCATTTCCGCGGTATTGCCTGTTCCGCTCCAGTAGATCACAGCTGTTTTCATATATTTATACCTCCGTAAAAATAAAAATGGCGCAGCCTTACGAAAAAGGTACGCCATTAAAAAGAGCAGACCTGCATTGCATAGTCCGCCCCGAAAAAATAACGTGATTTCCGGTTCCGGCAGAAACACAGCCTCCTTCCACGTATCTGACTTATCCGTTTTTACCGAAGGTAAACAGCTTCACAGTGACCGACTCGCGCGGATTTGCACCGCATTCCGTGTCCCGGAAAATAATTCCGGGTGAAGTAAAGGCTATATATTCAATTTTTCAAAATTATAAAAGCTATTATACACCAACATCAGGTATATGTCAATAGTTTTGATTCATTTGTTTTCAAATTCTTTTCCAGCCGTCTCCTGAAATCACACCGTCACTCCGAAATGTGCGATAACCATTCCGACCGTAAGTATAATAAGCAGTATAAGCTTTTGAAAACCTCAAAATACCCCATTTGAGAGAAATCAAGTTATGAACGCCTGATACTATCGTCTCGGAATTGCCTTGTATGCGCGCATACAAAGCAATTCCTGACCGTGCGCCAGAATGGTGTCATAGGCTTTCCTTGTATCCGACACGCCTATCTCATTTTCTCTATTCAAAATGTTTTTTAGAGGTACTCTTTCTTTTACAGCGCATTTCATTTGTAACCGCGTTTCCTGATACTGTGGGATCTACCGCGTATAGTCCATGAAATTGAATCCTATGCTCTTGTAAACGTCCGGAGCGCCCGGAAGCGAGAAGATATTTGCGAAAATGAGGTTGTAGATATCGTCTCCGAGGAAAATAACGAACAGTATCACGGCTGTCACAATGAAAACCTTCTTCGGAAGCTTTACTGCAAGGTAATATATCCCCGGCAGCATGACATAAACGAGAATCAGCCCGAATATCCCGAATACAATAACGCTGCGAAGACACACAAACCCGTATATGCTCCCGAAACCGAGTATCTCGGTATCGTAGTCCCAGTATTTAAGACCTGTGATAAGGTATAATCCCAGCCCTGAGAAGAATTCAAGGATACAGGTGGACACAAGGCTTATGATAAATACAAGCAGCGGTTTTTTTCTGAGCTTAAAGGTCAGTAACCATATCATCAGCGAGCCGTAGGCGTATATATTTATCCACGGAAGGAAGTTTCCTCCTCGCCAGTAGAATTTTTCAAATCCGCCGTTTATCCAGTAGAATATGAATTCATACACCCAGCCGAACACACCGCTTATCACAACGACAAGAAATACTATACCGACAAACAGGCTTCTCTCCAGCTTTATTCTTGAATCAAGATAGTCATTGTAGAATTTTTTCATATAGTTCTGCCCTTCCGATGTGATAAGTCCGTCATTGCCTTCCGTCGGGCGTATGTGAGCCCGTATGTATTATAACACAGATATATTTATTTTTCAACCCCACCGCACCTTTCTCATCTTTAAGACAGAACCGTATGATACATCTGTTTGTGCGGTACTGCAATGCTGCAAAATAATCAGAATTTTACGCTTTACTACTTGAAATATACCGCAGATAGTGCTATACTGAAAAATGACGGCAATACCGCACGGCCTTTGTACGGTATTGCCTGTCGCTTGCGTCACGATAATACGATATGGTGAAATGTATGAAAACTAATCTCATTATAATTGAAGGGCGCAGGAATGGAAAAGATGCTGGAAAAATAACAGTGACCCGGGAGAGATCATGGACAACATACTGACTGTAATACAATGTATAAATACGTGAATTTCTCTCCGTTTCAGACTACAACAGTGCTTATACAACAGGAGATCGGTATATTCACGAAAGACAATGCGGAATAAAAAAAGACCGGTGAAAACAAAAAAGCTCCACAGGGAATACGGACTTATGGGCAGTCTGAAACATGTATTTTAAGGCAATACCGCACAAATAGACGTACAGCGCTTGCTTGCAGAATATTCCGTCATCTTGTACAGAAATGACACATGGCTTTTGAAGGTTTCTCTTTTGCGCTGCTTCGTGCAGCGGTGCGCGCCTTTGGAAACCTTCTGAACGACTTCCTGTC
>CAMOKN010000198.1 GCA_946617595.1 uncultured Clostridia bacterium | reverse complement strand
CGCCGCTTTCTCCGCCGCCCCCGGGGGGTTGTTTGGGGGTGGGCCCGGGGGGGGCCCCCCCCCCGGAGCAGTTACTACCGCCCAGTCTATGAAAGCCCCGCCATTAGTCGGGATTTGTATAGCCAGCGGTGCTACCTGCCTATCGCTTCTGACCGCCGTAAATTTATTTGTTTGGCTATACTCGGCGGTCAGAGGCGATCAAAATAGCGGGCGCTGCCAATTTTCCGCAGATTTGGTATCACCGCGATACCAATTTCTGCGCCGATTGATATATACTTTTTTCGGCGCAGAAAACCAGTATCAAATCTTAGCGAATTTGCTATAAGTCGCGGATAAGTTGGCATTGCTTCGGGTGCTTTTTGCTATCCTCCGATGAAGTCGAGATCAACGTCCGAAATGTCGGTTTTTTCGACTTTTTCGGGGTCCGCAAAATTCTGTGCGGAAACTGCAAAGTTTTCTCCGCTGTTCAGAATTTTTGCGATGCAGGCGGCAAGGAAGGACGGAAGCGCTTTTTCTGCAGAACGCTCGACTGCCGAAACGATATCCGTGACGAATTTTTCTTCGCGCTCGCGCGTTTCGAGATACGGATCGTCTTTACTCCGAAAATATCTGCCGAAGTAGTCATTTACCGCTGTGACTATCGCGGAAGTGTATGACTTAAACTCTGTTTCGTCGAGCCGCTGTAAATATTCCCACGCCTGCTTGTGCTCCGGCTTTTCAATATTCAGTCGGAGACTGGTCGCTCTGATCGTCGGCATTGTCGGTCACCCCCTGCGTTTTATTCTCGGAAACATCATCTTTGACAGCGGGTTTCGGCTTTGCGGGCTTTTTCGGCTGCTCCTGTTCTCTGACAAGCGCATTGTACGCGAGAATTTCATAGCCTTTCGCCGCCGCGCAGATGTCCTCGATGATCGTGACACGGTTTTCGTCGTATTCTCCGAAATGCTTGATGAGAGTTGCGCCGCCGCCCGTGATGTACAGGCGCATAAGCTCGCTGTCGTATTCGTACTTGCGGAGCGTTTCAAAAATGTAGCTGCTGTACTCCTTGATCGCGTCAGTGATGCAGTCGAGATACTTTTCCCCGATGTCTGCCGTTCCTGTACGAATCATCTGCTCGATTATCGTTTCGTCGAGAATTGTCCCGAACCTGTCGAGCACCATTCCCGCCGCTTTGATGACGCACTGGTTTACGCCGAGCTTTTCCGTGAAGCACTTGCTCTCAACGGGCTTCTTGTTGTTGATGTACATGACGTTCATTGTGCCATTCCCGATGTCCGCGAGCATATTCACGCCCGTCATTTCCGACAGACGGTCGATGACCGCCGTGTAGCCTTGCGGGTAAACGGAAGCGCCCACGATTTTGATGTTGTACTGCTTGTCCCGAAAAGTGAATTTGACCTTGCTGTTCTTTGTGAGATACTTGCGGAATTTCTCGCGCTGGGTTTTCACCCATGTCAGCGGAAGCCCCGCCGCGATGTGTACATCTGCTGTTGTTATGCCCTCAAAGTCAATCTCTTTCGCTATCGCGGCAAGGTTGAGAACATAGAAGTCCTCGTCCATTGTCTTGTCGGACAAGAACGGCTTGTGTCCCTCTCCAATGCGGTAGAATTTGCCGTCGTACTGCAAGATGTCTCCCGTAAAGGTAGGCTCCGTGTCGTATGCGGTAATGCCCGTCGGCGTTACCGTGTTGACCGTCTTGATGTTCCCGTAGCCGTGATCTACGGCTATGACCATTGTGTTGTTGAGTTTTCTCATACTGATTTCCTCCTGTTTTTATACTTGTTTTGTTTTTTCGGCAAATCGGTATCGAAGTCCGGACAATTCGTACCAACTTGCTCTAATTCTATTATACCTCCATTTTTTGTAAAAACCTATGACTGTTATTTGACTGTAAATTGACTAAAAACGCGTAAATTTTTATACTATTATATATAACAAACCCGTCCCTTGAACAACCGTTTGTTCAAAGGACGGGAATAATACTTCTATATTACGGACAATCGGCATTTGCTATTGCTTTTCGGCTTAAAATGTGGTAAAATATATGTTGAAAAGACTATTATTTTGGTGATGATGCTATGGAAAGGACAAATGAAGAATTATGCCTGCTGATACAGTCCGGAGACCAACAGGCGAAGCAGGATCTGTGCATAAAAAATCAGAGGCTTGTAAGTAAAGTCGCCGCTAAATACGTTGGAGCCTATGGAAATTCACTTGACATCGAAGATCTGGAACAGGTAGGGTATCTCGGATTACTTACTGCTGCAGATAAGTTTAGCGTCGATAGAGATGTGAAATTCAGTACATACGCAGTTCATTGGATAAAACGTGAAATGATGCGTGAGATATCCGATCATGGATTTGCTGTAAAAATACCGGCGCGCACAATGGACAAGATTGCTAAGTGTATAAATCTTGAAACGTCATTTATGCAGGATGGCTTGACCGGCAAAGAACGTGTGCAGGCTATCGCAGATACGCTGGATATGACGATATCAGAAGTAGAGAAATATCTCGCAATGCGCGAAAAATACTTTCAGAACATATCTCTCAATATTTACACCGATGAGGATAATACAACAATGCTCTCGGACGAGATTGCCGATGAGAGTCTGCCGCTGCCGGGTAAAGAAATGGAATGCAGCGATTGTCGAAAAATGCTGCTCTCGGCTATTTCAGAACTTAATCCCCAAGAACAGAAGATAATAAAGTATCGCTACGGATTTATCGGCGACAAACCTTATTCTATAGCGGAATTGAGCGCGAAGCTGAATTTAGGAGAAGAGAGAATAAGGCAGGTAGAGGAACTGGCATTGAGAAAATTGAAATATATGATGAAGAATAATAGGTTAGGAGCTGTGTAAGATGAATAGATTAGAAAACAGGCATGAAATATTTAATAGAATTATTGAAGATATTTTTAGGCTTTCTGGATATACAATATCACCAGAAACGAACTCAAGCCTTAGTCGAGTTGACATAATTGCAAAGAAAGAAGAACATAATTATTATATTGAAGTAAAATCACCAACTAAAGAATACATTGGTAATTTGGCTCAATATGAAAGATCAATTGAAATAATATATGATATTTCAAAAGATAATGAAGCTACTCCTGTATTAGTTGTTTTGTCAAAAATTGATGAAACCAATAAAAAAGTGTTTTGTGAAAAATATCAAGGATTGATTATCCTTGATATATCAAATTTATTGTATGCAATAAAAGGCACAGATTATTATGAAGATTTAAAATTATATTTGCCTTACACAACAGACAACATTATAGAAGAGAAAAGCGAAATAGATCTCGGGTGGATTGAACACAAAGACACATCAAAAGAATTGCTTATAAGACTGGACAATTGTACAGCCGGGCGAGAAGATGCAGATAAATTTGAAAATGTTTGTTGCGACCTTTTGAAATATATATTTTCAGATGATCTTGCTCTATGGAAGATACAGGAAACATCGAATACCGGTTTATATAGATTCGATCTACTGTGCCGAATTAAAGACAATAACTCTAAAACCTTTTGGTCTATGATGGAACAGCATTTTCATTCTAAATACATAATTTTTGAATTTAAAAACTATAGCAGTCAAATAACGCAAAAAGAGATTTATACAACGGAAAGATATCTTTATTCTAAGGCATTACGCAATGTCGCCATTATAATTGCCAAAAACGGTTTTGACGAGAATTCCATTTGGGCAGCAAAAGGCAGTTTAAGGGAGAATGGAAAGTTGATTCTTCCAATAACTACTGATGATCTGAAAAAAATGTGTGAATTAAAAACAAATCAAGATGACCCTTCTGAGTGTTTGCTTGAAAAAATAGATAGTTTTCTTGCTGAATTAGAAAAATAGGCTTTTTCATGGGTTCTCTTACTGAATAAATATATTTAACAGGTGATTTGAATGAAAGCCGCAATATGCGATGATGAAAGATATAATGTCGAAAAGATCGAGAATGCCGTTGAGGAATTCTTTTCGGAAAAGGAAATGCCGACAGAACTATCATATTTCGGCAAGGGCTCCGCACTTCTGCAAAGCGTGAAGGACGGGGCAGTCTATGACGCGATATTTATGGATATAAACCTTGTGACTGAGGACGGGATAAGCATTATCGCGGAGCTACGGAGCATCGGCTGCGCCGTTCCCGTGATATTTGTAACGAGCTATGAGAACCGCGCTATCGACGGTTATGACGTGGACGCTTTTGCATTTGTAGTCAAGAAAAAAATGGAAGAAAAACTTCCGAAGGTGCTGCAAAAGCTGTATTCTCAACTGTACGAAAAACGTACTCTCGCTGTTGAAACAAAGGACGGAATACAGCTTATAAACATCGACGATATGCTTTATGTTGAATCCGATAACCGCGCAACGCTCGTTCATACATTCGGTAATACGGTCACCGATACGCGCTCGGTGACGCACTTTGCCGAGCTGCTTTCGGAGGACGATTTCGTGGAAGTTCACAAGTCCGTCTATGTCAGCATACCCCGCATAAAGCGCATAAACTCCGACACTGTGGAGCTTGAGGAAGGAACTGTCCTGCCGCTCAGCCGCCGAAGCAGAAAACCCGTCATGTACGCGGTGATGAAAAGGGTGGGCGGCAGATGAAGCACGGGGTATCAAAGCTCTTGCCCGCGTTATTCGCGGCAGCCGCCGTCATAGCGCTAAACGCGGTGCTTTTCTGGTATGCGGGCTGCACCGGAGAATATTTGCAGACGTCCGATATTTACGGCAGACAGTACAGCGAAAATCGTGCCGAGACACGCCGCGTGTCAGAGCTGCTTGCTTCTTCGGACTGCGGCAAGACTGCGCTTGAAAACAGAATCGAATATTTTACGGAAGTCATAAGCGCCGCCGAGACAATGGCGAGGAACCGGACTGCCGGACGCGAGGAAGCGCAGGCGATAACCGACGAATTTTCGCGGAGATACGGTATTTACGACTATAAGGAGATGTCCGAGAGCGCGAAAACGGAAAAACAGATATATGAGACCGCGCTTTCAAAGCTTGGGTACGCCGAAAGCTACGGTGATTATGTGAGCGGCATTGCCGGGAACGCGGAAACGCTCTCCGATATCGCGATCTTCGGCAGCAGAGAATGGATTAAAAACAACATCGTCAGGACGCAGAAGGACTTTTACGGACTTGAAAACATCAGGCTCGCCGTGACTGCCGACAACGCTCCGGGAGCGCTCGTGAACTACCACATGACCGACATTTTCGCACTTCTGACGGTGTTCGCTGTGATACCTTTCTTCACGGTATTTTCTCGGAGCATAAGATCAACGCTGTCTCCGGAGCGCAGGCTGCTGATACTGCCGGTAATTATCGCCGTGCTCACCTCGGCGGCTATGTATTTCACCGACTTTGTAATGACGCAAACGCTTATCGGGGAGATAAAGCTTGACGCGGCCGTGCAGTCCTACGAGCCGTTCCGGAGCTGTCCGTTCGCGGTAAGCACGGGAATGATGCTCACGCTCTGTCTGCTTGCGAAGCTCGCCGGAGTGCTGCTTTTCTCGCTCGTTCTGCTGTTCGTTGTGAGCCGTCGGAAGCACCGGGGATTGACAGCAGCTTTGACAGGCTTGTTCACTGTTTTTGAAGCGGCGGCGCACATTTCCGGAGCCTTCGGGACGGCCTTGCAGGAAATCAACATATTTTCTCTCTTCACTTTTGAGCGTTTTTTCATTCGCTATCTCAATCTTGACATTTTCGGAGCCGCAGTGTCACGTCTGCCGGTATTCGCGGTGTTTACCACAGTTTTGGCGGCAGTTGTCTGTGTAGCCGCGCCGCTGTCGGTATCGCGATATATCCGCACCGCCCGTGAAGCCGCCGAGCACGACTACTACGACGAAATAAACCGACGCTATACCGAATCCCGCAAGATAAAGCACGATATAAACAATCATCTGCTCGCGGTGAGCCGCCTTATTGAAAGCGGAAACATCGAAGCCGCGAAGAAGTACATCAGCGAGGTCTCCGAAAAGACCGACCTTGCCGCCCAGCCTGTCAAGACCGGATCCGATGTCCTCGACGCTCTGCTCTATAAGAAAGCGGGACAAGCCGATAATGTGGGGCTTAAGCTTGAAACGGAGATAACCGCACCGGTCCCGGAGGGTGTTTCGGACTACGATCTCTGCACGATATTCGGAAATATCCTTGACAATGCCTTTGAAGCCGCTCCGCCCGACAGCGCCGTGAAGCTTACCATTTCCCACCAGCACGAAATGGTGTATATCGCCTGCGAAAATCCGTTTTCAGGCGAGATACGCCGGGAAAACGGCAGGATAATCACCGCGAAAGCCGACAGCTCCGCGCACGGATACGGGCTTGCGAGAGTGTCGGAGGTCGCCGCGAAATACGGCGGCACTGTGCGAATTTCCACCGAAAACAACATATTCAGAATAGAAATACTCATAATAAAATGACCGCTTCTGCACGATTTCTGACCGCTTCTGCAAAAGCGGTTTACTTTTTGTCCGCGGTGTGTTACAATGCAGTTAACCCGGGAAAACAACTCAAAGGAGCAGATATTATGAAAAAATATTTAAGGATAATGCTTGCGGCGGCTCTTGCCGCGATCTCACTAAGCGGGTGCAATAATTCACCCGCGCCGACGGGAGAAGTCCCTGTAACGTCCGGCAACGCCGCCGTGAGTACCACGACCGCAAGGACTACCGAGGCACCCGAAATGACGGCGGAGGAGCTGTTTCAGCCTATGACCGAGGGCGACCCGCTGCCGGGGACAGACTGCGTTCAGAGCAATATCGGCACGAATGTTTTCAATCAGATAATGGAGATCGACGAGGGTTATTACTACAATTCGATAATGTACGATCAGCTCTCGCTGCACTATCACGACAAAGCGACCGGCAAGACAATATATCTTTGTGCGAAGCCCGAATGCACGCACGACGGGAACGATTTCTGCCCCGCTACGACAAAGCGGTACGAAGCAATGTCCACGGTGCTTTACGACGACAAGATATACATTTCCGCGGTGGATAAAGTCGAAAAGGAGAAGGAGAATTTCGTCTGGAAGCTCATAGCTGCTGACTTTGACGGCACTTCGCTCTCGGAGGTAGCCGAGATCGTCAGAGCAAAGAATGATATGTCATTCACGCAGGTAGTCGGTGAAAAGAACGGTATGGTGATACACCGCGGGAAGGCTCTCGTTCCGTATGAGATGTGGGACGCGAGCACCGCCGGTACCGCGAAGCATATCGCGACATACGGGTTTGCCGTGGTGGATATCGCGACCGGAAACATCGAATACCGCGAAGAGACCGAAAATATGTTCAGTGATTTCAAGGCGGACGGAAATGCGTTCTATTACCGCGCGTTCAGTAATGAGAACAATGTTCAGACCGCCGGAAAAACAAACAGCTCATACTATGATATTTACAGGTATGATATAAAAGAGAGAAAAAGCCGGAGAATAGATATTTTCGGCGGGCTCAACTCTTTATGCGATATGCTCGGGTCTTATACGATAGCGTCGTCGTTCGCGGTCGCCGACGGGAAGATATATTACAGCTTTGTCGATAATTCCGGCAAGACGAACGGTTTTGCCGTATATGACATGACGACCGGTGAGACGAGCGAGCTGTCCGGGCTGAGAAATTCCGTTATCGAATGGAAGAATTCGGACGGTGATGTAATGCGGGGACCATTGCAGGGCTACGGCAACGATATGACCTATGACGGGAAATATCTGTATATCTCGAAATACGAGGGGTTTGCAAGTACGCACACCTCGCATGATCCGCAGTGCTATGTTATAGACACAAACGGTAAATATTACGGGAAAATCGAATATAAATTCGACGGCTATTACGGACTTTACGCTATGAATTTCCTAAACGGAAATGTATATATCCAGACCGACGAAAAAGTGGTTTACTGCGCCGTGGAAGACCTTCTCGGCGGAAATGAGGATTGGCAGGAGGCATATACCTTTGAAGACGTTGAAAACAAGAGCCGTTACTGATATGAAAAGACTTTTAATACCGCTGATAGCCTGTCTGCTGCTCTCGTCCTGCGGGACACAGCACACGGACTATATCACCTCAAACACAGGTGAAGGAGCAACGCTTACTCCGATAATACCGAGCGGCAGCGGGTATTACTACAATGATAACAGCAATTGCAGACTGGCGCTGAAATACTATGATATCGCCTCCGATAAAAGCATCTATCTCTGCTCGCGTCCGGAATGTACCCACGACGGCAATGAGTTCTGCAATGCCACAAGCAGAAAATATGTTTTTCTTGGCATGGCGGAATATGAGGGCGAGCTGTACATCGAAGCATGCGAATACAGAGAAAATGAATCAGTGTATAAGCTTCTGCGCGCCGAAAAGGACGGAACGGGTCTGTCGGAAATAAGTGCGTTTGCCAAACAGCAGACAGACGGCGATAATTCGTTTATATCTGTTGTCTCGCACTGCAACCCTGTTATCCACCGGGGAAAGGCGTATCTTACCTACAGGCTTGAACGCGACAACAGCGTATCGACTTGGGGAATAGCAGAGGTAGATATCTGTACGGGCGTAAGCAAGATCATTCTTGAGGAAAAGTCGGACGGATACATGGATCACGTCAGCGCTTGCGGCGACGACCTGTTCTTTATGCTTTTCAGCCGGGGAGATTATAATTTCGATTATATACTTTATCATTACGATATAAAAAGCGGTGAAACTAAGGAGCTTGTCAGCCCCCAGAATTATCCCCGCGAAGGCACCGCTCATGACGGAAGATACATCTATACTGCGTTTGAGAACAATAAATACGGCGTGTATTCTTACGACCCAAAGACGAACAGCACGGAGCTGCTCGATAACCCGATATCCGCTTTTTTCTCCGACTCTAAAGGCGGACTGAGACTTAAATATGACGGGAATTATTGGTACGCCTGCAAGAATATCAGACAGAATGTTGAAACATACCGCTTTGCAATATTCTCCGACAGCTTTGAAAGGCTTGCGGAGTTTGATGTTCCCGGTGAAAATACGGATATTTCTCCGGACATTCTTGACGGTATCCTGTATCTGCAATACTATTCGCGGGTGCTGAAATGTCCTGTTGATGACATACTGAAAGAAAATATCCACTGGGACGAGGCTTACCGTTTCGACAGAAAAATAGACAGGGAGCTTGAAGAAAATGCTGAAAATTAACGGTCTTACCAAGCGCTACGGTACGAACACCGCTCTCGACGGCTTCACATTCACCTTTGACACGGGAGTTTACGGACTGCTCGGAGCGAATGGCGCGGGAAAATCCACACTGCTGAATCTGATAACCGACAACATAAAGCGTACATCGGGAGAGATCTTATATAACGGCACGGATATATTGAAGCTCGGTGCTTCGTACCGTTCGCGGGTAGGCTATACGCCGCAGTTACAGGGAATGTATGAGGACTTTTCAGCACGGGCTTTTCTGCACTACATAGGCTCACTGAAAGGAATGAAGCATAAGGAGTGCAGGCGCCAGACCGAGTTCTTTCTTGAAAAGGTCGGACTGCTCCACGCGGCGCACAAGCGGCTCGGGAGCTTCTCCGGCGGTATGCGGCAGCGCGAGCTTCTGGCGGCGGCAATGCTCGGAGAACCGGAGATAATGATACTTGACGAGCCGACGGTGGGGCTCGATCCGGAAGAGCGCATCAAAATGCGCAATTACATATCGGACATTTCCCGAGACCGCACCGTTCTGCTCGCGACGCACATAGTCGGTGATATCGAAACGATCGCGCGGGATGTGATACTGATGAAGCACGGGAAAATAGTTGTGTCGGGAGCGCCCTCCGCGCTAACGGAGGAGATTTCCGCAAAGGTCGGAAAACCTGCCGGTCTCGAAGATGTTTACCTGTATTATTCAACGCCGGAGGCAGTGAAAAATGGCTGAGATAAAACGAATACTCCTGTCCCGTAAAATGCTGATACTGTTCGTGCTGGCGGTGATAATGAACTGCGTTTTCTTCGCGCTTGAATGTTCCGACGAGCGCCAGATAACCTTGCAGGGCGAGGAGCTTACTGCGTATATAGAAAGCTATCCGGACTTCCTCACGTCGGTCTCCGAGAACGCTGACGGCTTTTCCGCGATCTCGATATTGCAGAAAAAGGACAGCTTTTCCACGCGTAATATAAAGCAGACAGCGGAGGATTATTCGCGGCTTGATATCACTCCCGAATACGGCGAAAACCGCGGTACAGCCGCGTATTCCAACTATGTGACGTCCGATTTTCTGCTTGCCGCGTTCGTGCTTTTCGCAGTGACAGGCTTTACGGACGAGCGCAGGAAAGGCATTGCAGGCATCGTGAAATGCACAAGGAACGGGCGGCTCCCGCTGGGCGTTCAGCGTATCGGGATAATCGTTATCGCCGCGCTATTTGCGGGGGCGGTATTCGCTCTATCAACGATAATTACCGGCACCGTGCTGTTCGGGGATTTCGGACTTGCGCGCCCGATACAGTCAGTGCCGGAATTCAAGCTGTGTCCTTTCGGAATAACGATAGGCGGATATTTCGTGCTGTCGGCTCTGATGAAGGCTCTCGCGGCGGCAATGATCGGCGTGCTTGTGTTTGTGTTTTCCTCGCTTTTTGACACGATACCGTCGGTCGTGATCTCGTCCGTGCTGCTTGCAGGGCATTGGCTTCTGAGCGCGCTGATAATACCGACAGATTCTCTGAATTTTCTGAAATTCGTGAACATATTCGCTCTGCTGAAAAACGATGTGTTTTTCAAGAATTACTGTAATCTTAACCTGTTCGGACAGCCCGTATATTTCACGCAAACAGCGGTGATATGCGTTACTGTGGCATTTGTTTTATTCTCGGCGGCAGCGCTTTTCATATCGGCGGGACGCACTCCCGCGACCGTGACGGAGATAGGGATATTCACAAGGCTCGGCTCTAAAATAAGCTCGAAAATGCCGCAGCTCCCGCTGTTTTTGTGGGAAACAAAAAAAGCCCTGATCAACCGGAAAGGACTTGTAATTATCGCGGCGGCGGTGTACCTGTCGATCTACTCGCTTTTGCAGTACCGGTACATCGGTTTTGTAAATCAGGACTATGAAAAGATGTACAAAAAGTACAGCGGCATCGTCACAGAGAAGCTCGTCGGGCGCGTCACGGACGACTTCAACAAACTCGACAGCGAGGTCGCGAAGCTCGTTGACGAGATAAACGCGCACATCGACGCCGGCGACGAGCCCGAGCTGTATATGACGATGTACCAGCGCTGCGAAAACTTGAAGTATCAGCGGCATCTCACTGAGGATTTCATGCACCGTGCCGAGGACTGCCTCGCGTACACGCGGGAGAGCGGTTTCCCCGTTGAGATCATCCGGCAGGACACCTATGACCTGCTGCTTGCCAGCGATTCCGGGACCGCGCTTCGTAACGGATTGTATGTGCTGATAGCGCTTATCGGGACATTCGGCGGAATTATTTCTTACGAAAAGCAGAGCAATATGTCGTTCACGCTGAAATGCTCAAAGCGCGGCAGAGCACGGCTTCTCGCACACAAGGCTGTGCTGATATTAGTAGTTTCGATCATTCTTTCCGCTGTCGTCAATTTATCGCAGCTTCATGTGATCGCAGAGTCTATGGGGCTGAACAATATCGAGGCAAGCTGCCAGAGCGTCATAATGCTACGTCCGGTACGGTTTGCGCTGTCGATACGGGAGTATCTGATAATGATGTATATTGTCCGCGCACTGCTTACCGCTGTTGTCGGGCTTGCGATAATGGGCATAAGCGCGATGTGCCCTAATGATATGATCTCATTCGGCATGGGAGCGGTGTTGCTGATAGTCCCGTCAGTACTAAAAAACGCAGGTATCACATTCTTTTTCAGCTTTACGGAATTGCTTGCGGCAGTGCCGAGATAAAAAGATCCGAGTCGGAATCAGCCGACTCGGATTTATTTTATGATTTATCAATTATTTCCAACATTATGGATATTCCAAGTCTAAATCCTGTTGTAAAATCCTGCAATCCCTCGCAAGCTGCTGCAACATGAATTGCGTCAACAAGGTTTTCTATCAGATCCTTGCAATCCGGGTATTTCTTTTCCAATTCTTCACGAATACTTTCAATATCTTCCCGTGCCTTTATGTATTTTTCGGTATTGGGAGTAGGCTGGGTGCATGGGCTGAGCTCGCCATAGTAAAGTTTTTCGATAATACTATTCATATTGTGTTTCCTCCAATTAATCATTATTGTTAAATGCAATAAATCCAATTGTATCTTGTCTTTATGATCTGTTTGAAGAAAACATCTTTATTTCACTCACTCATTATGCGCACTCAGGGAATGCACTTCACGCATGAGTGGGAGAAGCCGGTCAAGGCTGTTCTTGATAACCTCGGACTTGATGACGTAACTATTGTCGGCATTTCCCTCGGCGGATACCTTGCACCGCGTGCTGCCGCATTCGACAAACGCATCTCCCGAGTCGTTGCATGGTCGGTATTTCCGTGCTTTCAGGATATAATTGTGGGAACTCAGAAGCTGGCTATGCAGAAGGCTTTCCATATAATGATGAAGCTGCACGCACGCCCGATAATAGATCTCGTATTCGGAAAGAAAGCAAAGAAAGAACCGATGATCGACTGGGGTCTGAAACACGGCTGCTACGCTTATGAAGCCAAGGACGCCTACGATTACGCAAGAAAGCTGAAACTCTACGACCTTGAGCCTGTCGCGGAAAAGATCACGCAGGATATGCTCATAATCGGCGCAGATCAGGATCACTTCATAGATTACCGCCTTATCGGACGTGAGATAAATATGCTAAAAAATGTGAAAAGTCTCACATTCCGCCTGTTCACGGACAAGGAGGACGCTCAGAACCACTGCAATGTCGGAAACGGAAAGATCGTGCTTGACACGATATGCGACTGGATCATTCAGATAAACAGACGCGATGATAAATAATATATGACCTCAACAACTGTTATAAGTCAGTTGTTGAGGTCACATTAGGGTACCTCTAAAAACCGCTTTGAACAGAGAAAATGAGATATCCGCGTCGAATACAAGGAAAGCCGACGAAGCCGGGCTGGTCTGTAGGACAGCCCCTCTGTCTCGAAAACTAGACACCTCCCCCCTACCGGGGAGACCACACCCTGTTAGGAGTTTTGACGCAGTAGACGGTCACGGCAGGAAGCCGTGGTATTGCCGCCAAAAGCGCGCAGGACGCGCGCATACAATGCGGCATAAAGTGGATAGCTCT
>CAMOKN010000197.1 GCA_946617595.1 uncultured Clostridia bacterium | reverse complement strand
CCCCCTGACCCCTTCGGCTTTGTGGGGGCTGCGCCCCCACACCCCTGACAGGGGGCTTTCCGGTCGCCCCCTGACCCCTTCGGCTTTGTGGGGGGTGCGCCCCCCCACCACTGTCGGGGGGCTTTCGCATCGCCCCCTGCCCCCTGCGGCTTGTGGGGTTCGGCCCCACAAGCCCCTTTTTATGTACAGATAGATTTTTTGTTTCAAAATGTTAAAATGTACTATTTTTTTAATTATTTTGCAGAAAAATGGTTGCAAAATGCGCTTTACTTACAGAATGAAATGTGGTATAATAAATAATGTATAAATATCGGCGGAAGCAGGTGCTGTAAATGAAATATCTTCTATGCTATACCGAAAAATATGACAACGGCGAGAATATGAAGGTCGAAAGTGAAGATTTCGATGATTTTGCCGATGCAATAATGAGGTACACCCTCATGTGCGGCGGCAGAGATCATGTCGTACTCGCAGAAACGGACGGCGGAAGGATAATCAGCCAGTTCTCACGCGAAAAAGCCGACAAAACAACAGGCACAGTACCGACGGTATTTATAAAATAACAAATCCCGGCTGTCGGGAACACAAATATCTGTTTATCGCTTCACCCTCACGGGGAGGCAGAAAGGACATGAAAATGGAAGAGATCAAAAACGAAGAGGTCGTAAAGACCGGAAAAGCAGCGGCACCGGCATTATCCGCAAGAGAGAAGAACAGAAACTATATCAGCACCATAACCGGACTCGGCATACTTACTGCTATGGTAGTTGTTCTCCAGCTCTTGTCGTCAGTCATCAAGTTCGGACCGTTCAGCATCACACTTGCACTTACACCGATAATCGTCGGCGGAGCGCTCTACGGCGTGTTCGGCGGAGCGTGGCTCGGATTCGTAATGGGCGCAACAGTGCTCCTGAGCGGCGACGCAACAGCATTCCTCACAGTAAATGCAGCAGGTACGATCCTTACCGTACTTCTCAAAAGCACTTCGGCAGGACTTAATGCCGCACTCAGATACCGCGCGCTTGAGAAAAAGAACAAGTATGTCGCATCTGTTGTCGCAGGTATCACCGCGCCGATATTCAATACGGGAATATTCCTTATCGGAACTGCACTTTTCTTCCTCGATACTATAAATTCATGGGCAGGACAGACACCGATAGGTGAGTACATCGTATTCGGCATGATAGGCGCAAACTTCATAGTTGAACTGCTTGTGAACCTTTCACTCAGCATAGTTACGGTAACAATAATAGATCACGCTAAGAAGATCATGAAAAACAGATAACGATCCGGGCAATGCCGTGCGAAGACGTCAGACGTGCTTTGTACGGTATTGCCTGAAGATACAATATATAATACAGAACAGGAACAACTGAATGGAATACTTTTTAAATACCGCGAAACAGCTGCGCGAATACAGATCCGCCGCATCTGCTCTTCCCGGTATGCCGGTAATGATAACCGGTCTTTCGCACATACACAAAGCTCATTTTCTTGCAGCTCTTTCAATGGAGGACAGTTATAAGCTCCCTCTTATCGTGATATGCGATACTGAGGGCGAGGGCGCAAAGCTTTGCTCTGATATCAACACTATGACGGGTGAGGAATCCGCTTTCTGCTATCCCGCAAAAGACCTCGTGCTCGGAGATGTTGATGCCGTTTCAAGAGAATATGAGCACAGACGCATTGGCATACTTTCGCGTATGACTGCGGGACGGGCAAAGATAGTATGTGCAACGCCGGAAGCTGCGGCGCAGATAACCATTCCGCGTAAAATACTCGAAAAACGCACTATAAGAATAAGTTCGGGCGACACAGTATCGCTTCCCGAAATCACGTCCGCTCTTGTCGAAGCGGGCTATTCGCGCTGCGATCAGATAGAGGGAGTTTCGCAGTTCTCACTGAGAGGCGCAATACTTGACATTTATCCGGTGAACTTCGGAGTTCCCGTAAGAATAGAGCTCTGGGGAGACGACGTTGACAGCATCTCGGTGTTCGACCTCGAAACCCAGAGACGAATAGATACCATAAAGAAAGTGGAGATCGCTCCGGCGCTGGAAACACTGTTCCTCGACAACGAACAGATCTGCGGAAAGCTCGAAGCTCTTCTTCCGAAGATACGTGGAAAAAAGGCTCCCGAAGTAAAAAAACGAATACAGGACGATATAGAAAATGTCAGCGGAGGAGCGGGCTGCGCAAATACGGACCGCTATCTGCCGCTTTGCTATGATACAGAAGAAACTCTGTTCGATTATGCCGATAATGTTATAATATGCGAAAACACCGCCTGCAGCGAAAGTTTCAAGGGTGCATACGCACAGCACACCGAGGATATAAAGCTTCTGTTTGAAGACGGGATACTCTGCAAGGGTCTTGACCGTTATATGCTTACCAGAGCCGAATATCAGGCGCTCTGCGAAAAAAAGACATCGGCGTATTTCGACAACTTCATGCGCGGCGGAGATCTGCGGCTTTACCAGCTGATGAGCGTATCCGCAGGACAGGTCGCTCCGTGGAGCGGAGAATACAGATTCCTGATAGATGAGCTGAAAAATTATCTGAATGAGAATTACAGCGTGATAGTAATGGCAGGCACCGAGAAGGCTGCAAAAGTCCTCGCCGATGATCTCAAAAGCGACGGACTGCCCGCAGACTTTGCATCAGAGCCGAAAAAGCTGTACGCAAAACGAATATACATCACACCGGGAGTGCTCACATCGGGCTACAGCTATCCCGAAGCAAGACTTGCCGCTATCTCGCACACATCGGTAACGATACAGACAAGAGAGGCGCCAAAACGCAGAAAAGCCGAGGTGATAAACTCCCTCAATGATATTTCGATAGGCGATCTTGTTGTTCACAACACCTACGGTATCGGAGTCTTTGACGGGGTGCAGAAGCTCACCGAGGACAATGTCAGCAAGGATTATATAAAGATCAAATATGCGGGGACAGATGTTCTGTACGTGCCGGTCACCCAGCTCGATCTTATTTCACGATATATAGGTACCGGCGACCAGACTACTGTAAAGCTGTCGAAGATGAACTCCGATCAGTGGCAGAAGACAAAGACAAAAGCCAAGGCAGCCGCTAAGGAAATGGCTGCCGAATTCATTGCCCTTTACTCTGCGAGAATGAAATCGAAGGGCTACGCATTCGACCCGGACGGACCGGAGCAGTCTGAATTTGAGAATCATTTCAGCTACGTCGAAACAGACGATCAGCTGCGCTGTATAAACGAGATAAAGCAGGATATGGAGACTCCGAAGCCAATGGAACGCCTGCTGTGCGGAGATGTGGGATTCGGCAAGACCGAAGTGGCGCTGCGTGCGGCATTCAAGTGCATAATGAGCGGAAAGCAGTGCGCACTGCTCTGCCCGACCACCGTACTTGCATGGCAGCACTATCAGACTGTGATAAAACGAATGGACGGATTCGGGCTGGATATCGAACTGCTTTCAAGGTTCAGGACACAGAAAGAAATCAAAGAGACTATAGAGAAGATGAAACGCGGCTCTGTGGATATGGTCATCGGCACACACAGACTGGTGCAGGACGATATCTCATTCAAGGATCTCGGACTTGTTATCATTGATGAAGAACAGCGCTTCGGCGTTGCACACAAGGATAAATTCAAGCAGATGTTCGCAGGGGTGGATATACTTACCCTTTCGGCAACTCCCATACCCCGCACGCTGAATATGGCAATGTCCGGCATACGCGATATGAGCGTCATAGAGACTCCGCCGCAGGACAGACAGCCGGTCACGACTTATGTTATCGAGCACAATGACGGCGTTATCGCTCAGGCGATAAACAAGGAGCTGCGCCGTAACGGTCAGGTATATTACATACACAACCGCATTGAATCGATCATGCAGTGCGCCACTGATCTTCACAAGCTGGTTCCGGAAGCACGCATAGGGATCGCTCACGGAAAAATGGAGGAGGACGAGCTGCTTGAAGTGTGGAGAAAGCTGCTCGAGCACGAGATAGATGTGCTTGTCTGCACCACACTGATCGAGACGGGCGTTGATGTTCCGAACTGCAATACTCTGATAATCGAGAATGCGGATTATATGGGACTCGCACAGCTGCATCAGCTCAGGGGACGTGTAGGACGCACAAACCGCAGAGCGTTTGCATATTTCACATTCCGCAGAGGAAAGATACTCACCGAGGTCGCTTCAAAGAGGCTTGACGCTATACGTGAGTTCACACGATTCGGCTCAGGATTCCGCATTGCAATGCGTGATCTTGAGATAAGGGGCGCAGGCTCGATACTCGGTGCAAGTCAGTCCGGGCATATGTCGGCTGTCGGGTACGATATGTATCTGAAGCTGCTCGACGAAGCAGTCAAGGAACAGCGCGGCGAAGAAACCGTAAAACAGCCCGAATGTCTTGTTGATGTAAAGGTAGATGCCTTCATACCGGAGGATTATATTTCAAATCAGGCTCAGAGAATAAGCTGTTACAAGCGGATCGCCCTCATACGTAACGAAGATGATGCCTATGATGTCACCGATGAGCTCATCGACCGCTACGGAGAGATACCGACGCCTGTTGAGGGACTCATAGAGGTCGCTCAGATACGCAGCAAGGCTCAGAGTGCCGGAATAAATGAGATAATACAGGGCAAGGACGGAATAAGCTTCTACACAGATGATATAAATATGGAGAGAATAGGAAAACTAAACGTCAGCATGGACGGCAGAATAAGCCTTGACCTTCTCGGAAAGGTATGCTTCAGAGTGACTCCCGAAAAAGGAGAAAAGCTGCTGCCCCTTATGAAGACCGTCATAGACGGATATTGCGCCGACGCTTGAGATCGGGGAAGGAAGAAGAAGGGAACCCCCTTTCCCTCCCTCTCTGGAAGCTCATTTTATCGCCGCATCCCTGCGGCGTTCTGTGAGCTTCTTTACGGCTTCCTGCCGTCCCTCCCCAAACCCCTCCCCTCTCTCACCTTCCTGAAAGGCGAACAGCTTCGCGATCAAATTTATAAGGAAACGATGATTAAAGACCGTATGTGGATTGTGCCGCAGATGACGGCTGAAGATGTGGTGCAAGCGGCATGCGGGATTTAATCAGCGGTTCCGCAAGTATTTGCTTCTGATTATAAAACATCAGGGAACCTCTAAAAACCCAATTTGAGAGAAAAAGAGCTATCCACTCCGTCTACTGCGTCAAACCCCCCACCCGGGCGCCTGCCCGGCTTCGTCGGCTTTCCTCGTCTTCGACACGGCTGCCACATTTTCTCTTTTCAAAGCGGTTTTTAGAGGTACCCTATAAAACATCAAATTGAAAGGAAAAACATCTTACAGGATGCAGGTAAAAACTATGAGCATTATGGAAAAGCTCGGAAGAGCAGCAGGAGAACTCGGAAATGCCGCAGAAGAGGCAGTAGATACCGTAAAGACAAAGTACGAGGAAAAAGTAACTCCCGAAAAACGTCAGGAGATCAAGGACAAGTTTGACAAGGGCATGGAAAAGATAGATAACGTTGCAGACAAAATAGCCGACGGAGTGTCAAAGTTCATTGACGGATTCGGCGAAACAAACAGCACAGAAAAAACCGACAAGGAAAACAAACAGTAATGTCGGTATTTGATATCTTCAAAAACCTCGATGAACAGCGCGCTCCCGCACCTGCCGGAGCCGTGGGATTTATAATCTGCGGTCTCGGAAATCCCGGTACACAATACGAAAATACACGGCATAACATGGGATTCATGGCAATAGATACACTGGCGGAAGAACTCGGGACAAGCATAAAAAAGCTGAAATTCAAGTCTCTTACCGCTGATGTGAATATAAACGGTGTCCACTGTTTGCTGATGAAGCCGACCACATTTATGAACAACAGCGGCGAAGCTGTCACAGAAGCGCTGAATTTCTATAAGCTGCCGCCCGAAAAGCTGCTTGTGATAAGCGATGATATCTCACTCGATGTGGGACGTATCCGCATACGCAAAAAAGGCAGCGACGGCGGTCACAACGGATTGAAGAGCATAATATATCTTACCGGAAGCGACACATTCGCAAGAATGAAACTCGGAGTGGGCGCAAAACCGTCTCCCGAATACGATCTTGCGTCGTGGGTGCTCAGTATGTTCCCGAAAGAACAGGGAGAACTGCTGACAGAGACATTCAAAAAGGCGTCCGAAGCCGCAAAACTCATCGCTTCCGGAAAAACAGATGAGGCTATGAACAAGTACAATTCGTGATTCTGCCAAGGAGAGAAAATGGAAGAAAAAGAAATAACTGTCTCCGGAAAACACAGAGAGCTTCCGGTGAAGGAAGAAACTGCCGCAAAAAAGGAAAAAAAGAAGAAAAAAGCAAAAAAAGATGAGATAAAACCGGTAAAGCGTCTTTTTTGCTACGCAAATATCGTGTATTCGGCAATAGCGTTCGGACTGATAGCCGTGGGACTGCTGGTGCTGCCGCATTCGACGATATCCGAGATAGAACAGAGAGAGCTTGCGAAGTTCCCCACTTTCTCACCCGAAGAGTTTGCAAACGGAAAATACACGAACGGTATCACAGACTACTACAATGATACCGTTCCATACAGAGATGATCTGAAAAAAGCTGCCGCAAATCTCAGGAGCCTTTTCGGAGTAAGCCTCGGTGATGCCGAAATAATCGGACCTGTGGCACTGATAACGGAAGATGAAGAAGAAGAGCCTGTAATTATACCTGAACCGGTCACGGCGACTGCACCGACTCAGACCACACCGCCCGAAAGCCAGCCGGATATCACAAATGACAAGACTGAATCAACAACAGAGCAGAGCGTTACATCACCTCCGGAGACTACTCCGCCGGAAACCACAACAGAAAAACCTGCCGAAACCAAAAAGAACCTCAACGAGATAGCCGACGGCGTTAGAACAAACGGTCAGGTCGTAACTAAGCTCTCGGACGGTCACTGGTGGGGAATATCCCTCTACGGCGGCGGAAAGGGTACGACTTATGCGTCAGTTCTCAACGCCTTCAAGGAGCAGCTCGGAGATTCGGTAAATGTTTACAGCATGGTGGTACCGACATCGGGAGAATACTATCTGCCGGATTCGTATAACCAGTACAGCGCCAGCCACCAGAAGAGCATAGACAGCATAGATTCACAGCTTGTGGGAGTAATATCCGTCCCGGCTTCAAAAATCATGTGGGAACACATAGACGAGAACATATATCTGCGTACAGACCACCACTGGCAGCCGCTCGGAGCTTACTACGCTGCGAAGTGCTTCGCGGAGACTGCCGGAGTTCCGTTTGCTGACCTCAGCACCATGGAGACGATACAGGTAGAAGGGTATATGGGAACGATGTACGGGTTCACCGAAAATGCCAACCTCCTTTCAGACCCCGAAGTTTTCACGTATTACAAGCCGTCAAATGATTTCTCAACATATTATTATGACCGCGCATACAATTATGATTATAACCTGCCGTTCTTCATTCCGATGCCGACAAACTCGTCCTACTCCATATTCATGGCAGGCGATGACAAGATAGTCCGCATAAAGACAGATGCCGGTACCGGCAGAAAGCTCGTGATCTTCAAGGACAGCTACGGAAACGCCGAAGTGCCGTTCTATTTCGGCTCATTCGACGAGATATATGTGTGCGATATGAGATATTTCTCTCTCAACCCCGTTCAGTTCGTGAAGTTCACCGGCGCTACAGATCTGCTCTGCACCATGTGTACTTTCTCGGCAGTCGGCGGAAATGCAGAAACGTTCGCCAAAATATTCAGCAACCCCGTCACTGAGATAACGGAGACTGTTCCCTGATGATAAAAAGACACAGCGCTTTATTCATAGCGGCACTGATCATTGCCGCTGCTGCACTTGTTTCTTCGTGCGCCGGTAATGCCGCCTCAGGGAAGGACGAAAACTCCCGTGACGCAAACGAGATAGACGGAGGGATCGTCACAAACGGTCACGTGGTCGCAAAACTTCCGGACGGTCATTGGTGGGGATTTGCGCTTTACGGCGGAGGAAAGGGAGAAGTCTATGCAGAAACGCTGAACAGGTTCAAAGAGCTGCTCGGCGACTCAGTAAACGTCTATAGCATGGTGATACCGACATCGTGCGAATACTATCTTCCGGAGACTTACAGCAGCTACAGCGCAAGTCAGCAGAAAAGCATAGACAGTATTGATTCACGTCTTTCGGGAGTTACATCGGTCCCCGCTTCGGCGGAGCTTGAAAAGCATACCGGAGAGGATATCTACCTGCGGACGGACTATCACTGGCAGCCGCTCGGCGCTTATTATGCGGCAAAGTGTTTTGCCGAAACTGCGGGGGTACCGTTTGAAGACATCTCGGAAATGGAGCGCATAGATATCGGCGAATACACAGGCACGATGTACGGCTTCACCGAAAGCCCGAATATGCTCTCGGACAAAGAGGTATTCACATATTATATACCTTCTGCGGAATATACCGCGTATTACTACGATACCGGATACAATTATCAGAAGACGGACTCGTTTTTCATACCCGTGCCCGTAAGCTCATCTTATTCGATGTTTATGGGCGGCGACGATCATATAGTCCGTATAACGACAGATACTCAGACAGACAGAAAGCTCATCGTATTCAAGGACAGCTTCGGAAATGCCGAGATACCTTTTTATTTCGGCTCATTCAGCGAGATCTATGTCTGCGACGCAAGAAATTTCATCCCGGATCCGATCGGGTTCATTCAGGAAACAGGAGCGACCGATCTGCTTTTTACAATGAGCATTTTTTCGGCAGCCGGTCCTAACGCAGATGAGCTCGCGCTGATTTTGAACAGATATTCAGAAAATATAAAGGGAACCTCTAAAAACCCAATTTGAGAGAAAAAGAGCTATCCACGCCGTCTACTGCGTCAAACCTCCTAATCGGGCGCCAGCCCGGCTTCGTCGGCTTTCCTTGTATTCGACGCGGCTATCTCATTTTCTCTGTTCAAAGCGGTTTTTAGAGGTACCCTAAAGGAGACGATCTATCATGAAAAGAAAAAACCGTGTGATTTTAATGGCAGCCGCACTGTTGATCTCTGCCGCAGCGCTTTCGTCATGCAGCGATATAAGTGAAGCGGAAAAAGCAAAAGTGACCACAACAAAAAGCACATCTTCAAAGGACAGCTCAGACAGCGGCATTCAGGGGACCATATTCCTTTCAGAGCCGGAGGACAGCCCCTCAACAAATGATGATGACATCAATGTTTTTGAGGTAACTGGCGGAAGCGGGGACGAAGATGCCGGAGCACTCGAAGCAATCGTTCAGGAGCCGACAACAACCACCACAGAAGCTCCTGCTGCCCAGGAAACAACTACCACGACCACAACAGCAGAAACGACTGCTCAGACTACGACTACGACTGCCGCAACTACCACCACGGCTGCAACGACAACTGCCGCACCTGTCGAGACTACTACAGTAAAGTCTCCCGATATCCAGTCTGTCACATCGAGCTACAATGTGATCGGACAGAACGGGATCCTTGTTTCGTACCAGAACGGTCATTACAGAGGCATCATGCCCTGCTTCGGCACATACGCTGCCTGCGAGAAGTGGGCGGCTGCCGTAAACACATTTGCCGCAAAAGTACCGGGAGCAACGGTTTACAGCATGACCATGCCGATAGCAAGTGAATTCTACACCCCGCAGGAATTCTGGGACAGCGGCTTCACAACAAAGCAGTTCAACAAGATAGACAACATAAGGGAGAATCTCTCCGGCGCAAAGAATGTAGATGCATACACCGTGCTTTCACAGCATACAAGCGAGAATATCTATTCAAGAACGGATCATCACTGGACTCCCCTCGGAGCGTACTACGCAGCAAAACAGTTTGCGGACACGGCAGGCGTGAACTTCCCCGCCCTTAGCAGCTATAAAGAAGTCTCCTGCGGAGGATACGTGGGCTCGATGTACACCTATTCAAAGGACACAAATCTGTACAACGACCCTGAGACATTCACGATGTATATTTCTCCGAATGCCGACAGCATAAAGACTACTTATTATAACACATCATTCGGGGGCGCTTATGAAAGCGACCTGTTTGTCGCAAGAAACGCAAGCGCTTACTACTGCTCGTTCTTAGGCTCGGACGACAGGATCGCTAAGATCGAAACAGATGTAAAGAACGGCAGAACTCTCGTGGTTTTCAAGCAGAGCTACGGAAACGCGCTGATACCGTTCCTCACATCGGGATTTGAGAAGATCTATGTCTGCGATATGCGTTATTTCAATCTCAACGCTATACAGTTCTGCAAAGATGTCGGAGCAACAGATATCCTCTGCACCGACTGTATCATGATAGCAGCCGGAAACGGCGGCACCTACCTCCAGGGCTTGCAGAACCAGTAAGAGAAATGCCCCGGATAATACGCTGCAACCGAAAGGAATACTGAAAATGACAGATATTTTTGAATACCCGTTCGACGGAGCGGAGATAATGAAGAAACGCAGAAAACTGAAGGCTGAACTTCTTGCGGACGGCACTCAGCGCATTAAAAAGCGTATTGCCATACTCAGTGGTTCGACAGCTGACGCGGTCGCGGATATCCTTGAACTGTTCCTGCTGAATTACGGGATCGAGCCGCAGTTCTATCTGTCGGAATACGGTCAGTATTATAACGACGCTATGTTCCCGCCTGACGAGCTGACTGAGTTCAAGCCGGATATAATATACTTTTATACGTCTTACAGGAATATCACGCGATTCCCCGAAATAAAGGACAGCGCGGCCGAAATAACCGCTAAGCTTGATGAAGAATTCTCAAAATTCGCGGAAGCATGGACAAGCACAAAGGAAAAGTTTGCATGCCCGATAATCCAGAACAACTTCGAGCTGCCGCCGTTCAGACTGCTCGGAAACAGTGACTTTTCAGATATCCACGGACGTGTGAATTTCATAAACAGGCTGAATATGAGATTTGCGGAATATGCCGCCGCAAACGACGGGTTCCATATCTGCGATCTGAACTACGTGTCCGCCTGCTTCGGGCTCGACGAATGGAGCGACCAGACACAGTGGTATATGTACAAGTATGCGCTTTCAATGAAGGCTGTGCCTTATCTTGCGGCAAATATCGCTGCGATCATAAAGGCAATGTTCGGCAAAAACAAAAAGGTACTTGCGCTCGACCTCGACAACACGCTGTGGGGCGGAGTCGTCGGAGACGACGGAGCCGAAAATCTGCAGATCGGTAACGATCTGCCGGGCGGTCAGGTATATACGGGATTTCAGGAGTATGTGAAACTGCACAAGGAT
This sequence comes from uncultured Clostridia bacterium, assembly GCA_946617595.1. GTDB lineage: Bacteria > Bacillota > Clostridia > Oscillospirales > Ruminococcaceae > Ruminiclostridium_E. The sequence goes on along the minus strand of CAMOKN010000197.1, from coordinate 8,607 downwards.
ATAGGCGTGCTGCTGACAGTCTGCTCAAAGAACGATCTCGGTGTGGCTATGACAGGCCTTGAGCACCCGGACGGAACGCTTCGCCCTGATGATTTCACCTTGATAAAGGCAAACTGGGAAAACAAGGATAAAAATATCACAGAAACGGCGGACGAGCTTTCTCTGCTGCCGGAAAGTTTTGTTTTTGCGGACGACAACCCTGCCGAGCGTCAGATCGTAAGGGATAATATCGGCGGCATCGCTGTCCCCGAAATGGACGGAGCCGAGAATTATATAAGGATACTTGACAGAAACAGATATTTCGAGGTGCTGAAACTGTCTGAGGACGACCGGAACCGTACCGAGATGTACCGCGCAAATGCTCAGCGAAACGCCGCAAAGCGCAGCATAACCGATTACGGAGAGTATCTCGACAGCCTTGAAATGAAAGCTGCGATAAAGCATTTCGAGCCTATGTATATCGCAAGAATCGCACAGCTTACAAACAAAAGCAATCAGTTCAACGTTACCACAAGGCGCTATACCGAGGCGGAGATCGCAAATATCAGCAGGGATCCGTCATTTATACCGATCTACGGAAAGCTCGAAGACAAGTACGGCGATAACGGCGTTGTTTCAGTAGTGATAGGAAACATTAAGGGCAGCGAGCTGCATATAGATCTGTGGATAATGAGCTGCCGCGTGCTGAAAAGAGATATGGAGCTTGCAATGCTCGATGAGCTTGTCCGGCTTTCCAAAGAGCGCGGAATAACAGAGTTATACGGGTATTATTACCCGACCGCAAAAAATTCGATGGTGCGTGAACTGTTCGGAGCTTTCGGATTTGAAAAGGTTTCAGAAGATGAAAAAGGCAATACTGTCTGGAAACTCGGCATTTCTGATTATGAAAAAAAGAACAGACATATTTCGGTAAACTGACACATATTAACGTACGATCCGGCATAAAAAAGCCGGATCTTTCATTAAAATAACTAAATAATGCCGTCATTTGTTATATAAAACGGAAAAAAACAAAATAATTTATAAAAAACTATTGAAATCGTTGTCTGGTTGTGATATAATGACGATATTAGCAGGCAGATAAGTCTGCATTTATGAAAAGATTTAATGGAGGATCAGAAAATGAAAAAATCAAGAATGATCGCCGCAGCTGCTATTGCAGCCGTTTCGGCATCGGCACTCGCTGTTTCCGCCGGAGCTTATAACGCTTACATCGGATTACAGAGCAACAACTACAGCTTCAGAAACAGCTGGTCAGAAGCAAACTACGGTAAGGCTACACCTTACTTCAACAGCTGGATAGTATGGGGAAATAAAGATAAGCTTGACGAAACATATCCTGAGTACGCTGAATACTATGACTTCGATCTCGGTACTGACGGCGGATATCTTCTCCCCGCAAGCTACAAAGATGCTGCAATTGATACAGACGGTACATACACTGTAGCAGCTGAAGGCATTGACTTCGGTATCAGAAGCGATGATATAGACTTCAACCTCGTATTCATCTCCACCGATATCCCTGCTAACCTTGGCGCTAAGATCACAGATGTTAAGGTTTCAGTTGATGGTAATGTAGTAAAGACAGTTGACGAGGCTACATACGATGAGACTGTTGAATATATCCAGGTCGATCTTGCTAACATTTATAACAATGAAGTAGGCGGCTGGGGACTTGCATATCCCACAAAGTCCATTGCTATCGAGTTCACCGTAAGCGGTCTTAACGGCGGTGCAGCTGATACGGCGGCTGACGTCGCAGCAGCTGAAGAGACAACTGCTGCTCCTGCTGAAGAGACAAATACAGCCCCCGCTTCTGAGACACCTACCACAACAGCAACTGCCGGTGACACAACCGCAGCTACCAACTCTTCAAAGGGTTCGCCTAACACAGGTATCGCAGACGTTGCAGTTATCGCAGGTCTTGCAGTTGCAGCAGGTGCTGGTATCGTTCTTACAAGAAAAAGAAAGTAATTGAATCGGATCTTTGATCTGAACGGCTCCCCGGTATAAATCCGGGGAGCTTTGTTTATCACATAGCGGTTACACTTTTGGTATCAGCTGACAATATTTCGGGGCGATGATTGTTATTGTTTAACAAAAATAACAAAAGGTCACTGAAAATTTGTTTAAAATGTGTATTGTAAAAAATGCTGCAATAAGATATAATATATCTGTAAATCGTTTTGCAACGATTACATCAGTTTCAAACATTATGGAGGACACTTAAAATGAAATTAAGAAAATTATATGCAGGTTTAGCTGCTGCCGCTTTTGCAGCAACAATGGCATTTTCCGTATCGGCTGCTGACGCTGTAGGTCAGGACGGTGAAGCCGGTATAGCTTTCGCAAGCGGCGACTGGACTGCTCAGTATTGGCTCAACGGTGAAGAGTTCGCTACAAAGGCTAATAACACTATCGTTACCGGTGACGGAACATACACAGTATCCGTTGAGGCTGCTGCTGTTTATGAGGACGAAGAGACCGGTGAAGAAGTAACTGCTGAAGGTGCAACCGATATCGCTTTCGCAGCTTTACAGATCGTAAACGGCGAAACCCTCTTCCCCGGAATGATAATCACAATCGACAGCGTTAAGTTCGACGGCGTTGAGGCTGCTCTCTCCGGAACACCTTACACATCTTCCGATGAAGGTATCACAACAAGAGTAAACCTCTACAATGAGTGGGTAAGCTCACTTCCCGATGATGCAAGAACAGTAGGCGGTCTTGCTTCAGATGCAACTCCTACAGCTCTTAATAAGGCAGTCGGTGAGTGGAAGGTAATGGAAGTTACATTCACAGTTTCCGGTACAGCTATCGAAGGCAGAGGCGATGATCCGTCCGAGATCGATCCCGCTGCAGTAGCTGATGTTGATTCAGCAACAGAAACAACAGAAACAGCAACAACAGCAACAGCCGGTGACACAACAGCAGCAACAAATTCTTCTAAGGGTTCTCCTAACACCGGTATCGCAGACGTTGCAGCTATCGCAGGTATCGCAGTAGTAGCAGCCGGCGCAGTTATCGTAGCTAAGAAGAGAAAGTAATCCGCACAATAAACAAAATAAAAAGCCTCGCATAAGCGGGGCTTTTTTGATAGGTGAATATTATGGCAAAAGTTCTTGTTTTTGATTTCGGCGCATCGTCCGCACGCGCAATACTTGTTTCGTTCGACGGAACAAAATTTGATATGAGCGAGATACATCGCTTCGCAAACGTTCCCGTGACTTCCGGCAATACTCTTTACTGGGATATAGATATGCTGTTCGGAGAAGTAAGAACAGCTCTCGATAAAGCGAAAGATACCGGATATGAGGCAGTGTCGGCTGACACTTGGGGAGTGGATTTTGCAATTGTTGATGATGACGGAAAATTTATTGAACGTCCTGTGCATTACCGCGACAGCAGGACTCGTGCGGTAATAGATGAGGTGGATCGTATCGCAGGAGGCAGTACCGCACTTTATATGCGGACAGGTATCCAGCCCGCATGGTTCAACACGATATATCAGCTCTACGCGCTGAAAAAGTCAAGCCCCGAAAGCCTTGAACGCGGTCATTTCCTTATGATGCCCGACCTTATATGCAATTTTCTGACGGGTGAGCTGCATAATGAGTATTCTGAGGCTACGACCTCTTCCCTGCTTGATCCGGTAACCGGACAGTGGGACAGAAACCTTCTCGCACTGCTCGGCATCAACGACGGGATATTCTGCGATATACTGAGTTCAGGCGAAACTTACGGAATGTTGAAGGAAGAGTTTGCCGGTAATAAAAAGATACCTGTTATTGCAGTTCCGAGCCATGATACAGCGGCAGCTGTGACGGCTGTCCCGGCAGATGAGAATGAGTTTGCATTTGTCAGCACGGGTACATGGGCTTTGTTCGGAACAGAGCTTTCAAAGCCCATAATTACCGAAGAAGCCTATAAAGCCGGACTTTCAAACGAGGGCGGACACAGCGGAACTACAACTTTCCTGAAGAATATTATGGGAATGTGGCTGTTCCAGGAATGCAGGCGTTCGTTTAATGAGAGCGGAGATGATCTGGGATTTCCGGAAATGGAAAAGCTCGCAGAAAAAGCAGAGCCCCTGCGATATTTTATTGATCCTAACGACGAGAGCTTTTCTCAGCCCGGAAATATGCCGGAAAAAATTGCAGCTTACATAAAAAACAGCGGACAGGGTGATGTTACTGACAGAGGCGCTTTGCTGCGCGCAGTCTATGACAGCCTCGCATCTGAATTTGCCGTTACCCTCGATGATATCGAGCGCATAACCGGACGGAACTTCTCAACGCTTTATATGTTCGGCGGCGGAACAAAAGATTCCCTGCTTTGCCGACTGACAGCAGACTATACCGGACGAAAAGTTGTCGCAGGTCCGACTGAGGCAACAGCACTTGGTAATGCAGTCTCCGCACTCATCGGTATTGGAAAGCTTGACAGCATCACACAGGCACGCAGTATAATTCGCAGCTCCGGAATGACACGGGAGTTTATACCCTGCTCTGCAAATAATGCTAAAGAAAAGTATAGGAGTGCTTTAGGAGCGAAAGCTCTGTGACCGCCAAAGAAGCTGACGCCCCATGACCGCCAAAGAAGCTGGCGCCCCTTTGGCTACACAATATAAGGGGCTGCCGCCCCTTTGACCCCGCAGAAGCGTAACTTTTGGATAGGGGCTTCGCCCCTATGACCCTGACGAGGGCCTGCGCAGCCCTCGACCCGCGCAAGCGCACGGCGCTTGACCCGAATACGCTTCGCGCTTATGTTGAATAATCCTTGCAGAAATATGATTGTGCAAATCGCTGAATTTGTTTGTGTTTTAGTTAAAAATTATGTAATTTAATTGCTTTTGGTGTTGGGTTTATGGTATAATTAATATTGGACAGTTTTGTTCTGCCGTTATTTCAACTGGCTTGGAGGGAAATGTGCATGAAACATAAGATTCTTATTAACGTTGGCGAAAATCCCGCCGTTCTGCGAGATTTTTTCCAATATACCGATAAATACTTCACCAGCGTCACAACTACTGATATCTGGAAGGATATTACCAATCACTTTGAATTCGTAAAACCGGATGCCTATGTGATCTTTATGGACTCTCCGGACAGTGAGTCAGTGTCCCGTATCCTTACACTCAAAACCAATACCGCTTATAATAACTGCCCCATTTTCGTAGTCGGTAAAACTGATGACTGCAAAGAATTTGAAGCAAATCACCCTCATGCCGCAAATATGATAATCCGTCGCCCCATTTCAGCAGATAACCTTGCCCTTACTATAACCGGTTACCTCGAAAAGGGATTTGAAGAACAGATAGACGATAACCACAAGAAACGTATCCTCGTTGTTGACGATGATCGCACCATACTCAAGATGATAAAGGCGGCGCTTGACGATAAATACGATGTTACCGCAATGCTCAACGGCGTAATGGTCGAGAGATTCTTGTTCCAGAATAATGTTGATCTCGTTATTCTTGACTACGAAATGCCTATAATGACAGGTGCCGAGATATTCAGAATGATGAAAGCAAATGAAAAATTCGCCCGCATTCCTGTATGTTTCCTGACCGGTGTTTCCGAGCGCGAAAAAGTCGAGGAGATCATGTCCCTCAGACCGAGAGGCTACCTTCTGAAGCCTATCAATATGGAAATGCTGCTTGCAACTATCGCTAACCTCGCATAAAGGAGATAATGCCAGATGGAAGATAACGAGAAAATGGCGGTGAATATGGAAGAAGAGGAAGAACTTCGCCTTACCGACCTTATAGATGTCAGCACTCTCCAGCGCATACAGGACGCTTTTTCCAATATGTCCGGAATGGCTGCCCTTACCGCGGATAAAAACGGAGTTGCGGTAACTCAGGGCTCAAACTTCACAGACTTCTGCATGAAGCATACACGCCGTTCGCTGCTTGGGTGCATGAAATGCTTCGAGTGCGACAAGCACGGCGCTGAGCTTACGCTCGAAAGCGGAAAGCCCTGTACATATTACTGCCATGCCGGACTTGTTGATTTTGCTGCCCCGATAATGGCAAACGGAAAGATGATCGGAAGCTTTATCGGCGGTCAGGTCCTGCCGACACCTCCGGTGCTGTCGGATTTCCGCAAGACTGCCGAAGAACTGAACATAGACCCGGAAGAATACGTAAAAGCCGTACATGAAGTCCGCATCGTAGATAAGGATACCATAGACAAAGCTGCCGAATCCCTCTATACTATAGCGGGAGTTCTCTCTGACATCGCATACAAGAGCTATATGCTCTCAAAAACAAACCGTGAGGTCGAAGCTGCTTCAAAAATGAAGAGCGACTTCCTCGCAAATATGAGCCATGAGATAAGAACGCCTATGAACGCCGTTCTCGGAATGGTCGATCTTGCGCTTCGTGAGGATATGTCCACAAACGCAAGAAACTTTGTAAATCAGATAAAGGTAGCGGGAAAGAACCTGCTTGTCATTATAAACGATATACTCGACTTCTCAAAGATAGAATCCGGTAAAATGGAGATAATCCCCGATGACTATGAGCCGCTCTCTATCGTGAATGATGTTGCGAATATCGTTAATACGCGTATCGGTGACAAGGACGTTGAATTCACCATGGACATTTCTCCGTTTATACCGAGAATGCTGCACGGTGACAACTTCCGCATTCATCAGATAATGATAAACATTCTCAACAACGCCGTAAAATTCACAAAGCGCGGAAATGTAAAGCTGAAAATAGACTGTGAGTTCAATGAAAACGACAAGGACAGCGTTGTCCTAAAGATCGAGGTTTCAGATACCGGTATAGGTATCAAGAATGAGGACAAGAAGAAGCTGTTCAGCTCATTCCAGCAGGTTGACAGCAAGCGTAACAGAAATGTTGAAGGAACAGGTCTGGGACTTGCCATAACGCGCCAGCTGCTCGATCTCATGGGCGGAAGCATACGTTTCGATTCTGAATACAATAAAGGAACGACATTCTTTATCAAGATCCCGCAGAAGATAGTTGACAGAATGCCCTCTGTTCCTCCGCTTGAAAAGAAGATCAATGTGGTGGTACGAGCAGAGAATGAATACGTCAAGGATCAGCTGTTCATAGATCTCAAACGCATCGGTGCAGATTACATAGAGATAGATAACTGCGATGATCTCGATTCTTACAAACCTGATTATCTGATAATAGACAAGAATGAACTTACAAATCATCTTCTGAACTATCTCGAAAGACACACTGAGATAAACTGTCTTGCGATCGCAGATTATGCAAGCCGCAGTTCAATACTGCTGCCTAACGTTCACGTTATAAGAAAGCCTATATATTCCCTCGGACTCTATAATGCAATGGGTATAAGCAATATCAAGCTGTTTACCGATACATCGGAAGAAGAGGTATTCAACTTTGTTGCACCGGAGGCGCATATACTTGTAGTTGATGACAACGCCGTGAACCTTACAGTTGCCAAAGGACTGCTTGAACCGCTCCAGATGCACGTTGATCTTGCGGGAAGCGCCGGTGAGGCGATCGCTATGATGAACGAGACGCATTATGACGCAATATTTATGGATCACATGATGCCGGAGGTTGACGGTATCGAAGCTACACATATAATCAGACGTCTCATGCCTGAATACGACGGCATACCGATAATTGCGCTCACTGCAAACGCTGTCAGCGGCGCAAAGGAGATGTTCCTCGCGGAAGGAATGGACGATTTCTGCCCGAAGCCTATCGAGCTGAAGGACATCACTGCAAAGCTGCACAAGTGGCTGCCGGAGGATAAGATAATTCCGGTTTCGGCAGAACAGGCTGCAGCGGACGAGAAGGAGAAAGCTTATCTCCAGCCGGAGGTCAATATTCCGGGTCTTGATACCAAGACCGCTATCGACCGTCTCGGAAGTGCTGACCTGTTTATGACGGTGCTGAAAGAATACTTCGGTGCGATCGACAAAAAGCATGAGGTCATTCAGAAACATTTTGATTCGGGCAGCATACACGAGTACACCGTCGAGGTACACTCGCTGAAGAGTACATCACGTCAGATAGGTGCAATGGAGCTTGCTGATCTTGCAGCCGAGCTTGAACAAGCCGGAAACGAAGGAAATATTACTCTTATCAAAGAAAAAACAGCCGGAATGCTGGAGCAGTACCTTACCATGAAGGACATTCTCCGACCCTATGTTCCCGAAGAGGAGAAGAAAGAGCTGCAGGAAGCGTCGAAGGAAGATATCATTCCGCTTCTTGACAAGCTTGCGGAAGCACTCGAATTCTTTGATACACTTCAGATAGATGAGGTGGTAGAAGAAATGTCGGGTTACTCATACTCTACCGATGAGCAGCAGAAATGCTTCAACGATCTTAAAGACGCAGCCGAGATCAGTGATATTGACGCAATCGGAAATGTCATTACTGAGTGGAAAGCGCTTCTCTGACAATCAAAACATTAATCAGAAAAACAGGGCTTGACGGCTCTGTTTTTTGTTTGTCAAAAGCATTTGCGCGAGCTGTGAAGTAACTTTTCAAGTTCCGTTTTAACGGGATTCGCCTTTGCTCCTTTCGGCGTTCCGAAAGGAGCGGGGACGGGGGCAGCGCCCCAGCGGGTGCAGGGCGGAACCCTG
>CAMOKN010000196.1 GCA_946617595.1 uncultured Clostridia bacterium | reverse complement strand
CGGTCACGGCAGGAAGCCGTGGTATTGCCGCCAAAAGCGCGCAGGACGCGCGCATACAAAGCGGCATAAAGTGGATAGCTCTTTTTCTCTCAAATTGGGTTTTTAGAGGTTCCCTAAAGCTCCGGGCTGTTAAAGAAATCGCTCCGCGGAACTTGAAAAGTAACTTCACAGTTCATGCAATTACTTCTTTGACAAACAAAATCCCCGTACCGCTTGTGCAGTACGGGGTTTGTTAATATCCAGTTGTTTCAGCCTACGCGCATTGCATAGTGCTGGCATAAAGCATAGCCTGAGGAGCCGGTATGCCCTATCTTTTCGCCCGCTTCAACGGTATTACCCTGCGCGACATTCAGGTCTTTGGCAAGATGCCCGTACAGCCAGTAATGACCGTTATCGTCAAGTATCAGGACGGTATTGCCCCATCCTTGATAAAAGCCCGCAAATTCGACCGTGCCGCCTACAAGCGCTGTTACGTCGAAGTCGGCATAATCTATGCAGAATTCTGTGCCGGTGAATTTGAATATGCTCTTGTCGTATGGGAACGGGTAGTCAAAGTCTATACCGCCGCGCTCTTTCACAAGCTCCCACGCTTCGTCGCCGGTAATGGGAGTTTCAAGTAATTCACCGTAAAACTCGTTATTGCCTATCACTGTGGGAAATTCGGTGAGAACAGCTTCGTCTGAGTTTACGGGATCTTCGCTGCCCTCTATCACCTCATACGGAGGCTCATATCCGGGAGGATATATGCCCTCGATAAGCGAGAGGTCGCCCTGTTGTATTTCCACCAATTCTTTAAATATCCTTGAATTAAAGGCGCTGAAATCTTTTGTCGGTTCGGTCTTGCTGAAATCCACGGTACATTCAAGGAAAGTTTCGGACATCTGCGTATCGGGACGGCGTATCATTATCTTGTAGGTATGCGTTCCTGTTCCCGATATATCCCAGACGATCTTATCCGTTTCTGAAATATTTTTTGTTTCGGTAAGTTCCTCCTGAAGCTCATCGTCAATGTAGTACAGAAATTCATATTCACCCGGCACCTCAACTCTGGTTATATCAACAGATATTTGAGTTGAGCGTTCAAAGCTGTAATAATACACATCTGCAATGTCAATATCAATTCCGTTTGTCGGGAATGAAAGTATTCCGCCGCCGCTGTCATCGGGTACAAAAGTTCCTTTGCCCAATATTGTTTTGCTGCCGTCAAAATCTACCGCTGTAAGGTGTATGTTTTCAAACTCTGACGGGTCAGTAACATCAAGAAGCTCAAACGATATTTCTGCTGCGGTGCCAACGATTTTTCCGATATGGTATCTGTATGGATATTCCGGATCCTTAGTATCTTCAAAGTCCGTATTGCAATACTGTACGGAGGTTTTTCCGATATTGAGATAAATGTGCAGTTTTTTATAAAAACCTGGCATTTTGGGTGCGTCAATTGGCTTGTCGCCGATCTGTCTTGCCCAACCGTCATCCCAATCGTAAAATTTGAGCGTTACGGCATCTGTCGGCTCGTCGAAAGTCACGGTATAACGCCTTTTTTGCGACGAGCCCTCGGTGCTGAACACAGTATCCGTCCCGTCGGAATATGTGGGAGTGTCGGAAAGCAGCAGCATCACCCTGTTAAATCCAATGTTGTGATCGTAATCGGAATGCGGTTCTCCGTCAAATTCCACATTATACTGCACTGTGAGTTTTCTGCCGTCGAACTGCCACCAGTCAACTATCGCTCTTACTCCGTCAAACTCAAACACATTTTCCGGAGTTTCTGTATCGTATCGCATATCTTCCGTTGCAATAAGTGCGTTAGTAGTCTCTGCGGCACTCTGTGCTGGCTCGGTAATATCATCGTGATACCCCGCGCCGTTGCTGCTCTCAATTCCTCCCTCTTTCATTCCGCCGTGCTCACTCAGCCAGTTCAGCCCGAATACAGCTCCGGTGAGGACTGCGGCAGTTCCGGCTATGCCTGCGACTACGCTTATTGCCTTATGCGACTTCTTCGGCTCAATATATTCCGGAGTTATCTCCGTGAACTTCATTTGCTTTACATTATCGTCTTTCTTCATATTCTTCGCCCTTTCTTTAATGATACTCATAAATGTATCATCATCGGTCATGGGGGCTTTCTTATATGCAGCCGACAGAGCGCTTCTGAAAAAATCGTTATAATTCATTGTATAAACCGTTCCTTTCCTCCGACAGCAGTTTCTTCAGCTGCTGTCTTCCTCTGTGCAGTCGGGACGACACTGTATCGGAGCTGATGCCGAGTATATGTCCTATTTCTCCGATCGTATATCCCTCATAGTAATACATATAAAGTGCGATGCGATTGTTCCTGTTCAGCTTTTTCATTATCCCGAGCATTTCATCATCGTGATCGGTGTTATCCGCAACAGTCATGTTCTCTGCAGCCTCAAGAGGGACTGTAAACCTGTACCAGTGCGAACGCAGGTGATTCTTACAATTATTTATGGCACATCGGAGCAGCCATGCCTTTACATGCTCGTCGTCATTGAAGGACTTATTGTATGTATATAGCTTTAAAAAGGTATCCTGTGTAATATCTTCCGCGTCGCTCGGATTTCTGACATAACAGAGCACCGCGTTATAAACGTTTTTCCTGAAATTCCGGATATAGTATTCAAGCTCATTGTCCGTCACTCGCATCTCACCCCCTTTTGTTGATCTGAAAGGACCTTTCATATATAACACACTTCAAAAGCCTGATTTCGTTTGCTTATTTTAACTTTCGGCATTATCTACAATATTATACATCACTTTTACCGCAAAAGCAACAAAATCCCCGTACCGCTTGTGCAGTACGGGGATCCTGCTTATTCTGTTGTTTCTTCCTCCGATTCTCCGTATATCTTTATTTCGCTAAGATATACTGCTCTTATCCATAGTGCAGACAATAATGCCTTCTACAGATCTTCTGATAATAAAACAATCGAAAGACCTGTTTTTTGTCGCTCGAAAAAAATTTATGGAGATCACTTTAAATTGCCTGATGTATTTTTTGATTTTCAGAGATAGCTATGAACAGGAAAAATTAATTGACAACAGCGCCCCGACGTGATATACTGTTTATTGCAAAAGACAAAAACGGAGATAAGAAATGATAGGACGTTCAATGACGGAGGGCGCTCCATGGAAACACATACTGCGGTTCGCAATGCCGGTACTCGCCGGTTCGCTTTTACAGCAGCTCTACAATACCGCAGATTCGATAATAGTAGGTAAATTTTCCGGGCAGTCCGCACTGTCCGCGGTCGGAACAACAAACAGTTTTGTATTCCTTTTTCTTGCTATCGCAATGGGCTTCTCGGCAGGAAACGGAATCATCGTCGCACAGCATTATGGAGCAGGCAACGAGAAACAGGTGCGCAGGGACGCTTCAACCGGAATGATAATGCTGATGATAATGGGTGCGGTATCGGCAGTGGTCGGATTTGCCGCCGCATACCCTGCATTCAGATATCTCGTTGCTGTACCTGATGAACTGCTCGATCTGACGCTCCAATACTTCCGGATATACGCCTTCGGACTGATATTCCAGTTCGGCTATAACATTTTCTCGTCAATTCTGCGTGCTGTGGGCGACAGTGCCGCTACTCTGTATTTTCTGCTGATATCCTCAGTGCTTAACGTAGGACTTGATCTGCTTTTTGTTGCCGGATTCAACTGGGGTGTCGCAGGTGCCGCAGCAGCAACCGACATTGCACAAGCGGCATCGTTTGTGGCTGCGTACATTTACATGATAAAAAAGTATCCGGTATTCCGCTTCAGGCTGAAAGAATACGTCTGGGATAAAAGAGCGGCAGTAAAGACACTTACGGTAGGTTCTCCTATCGCGTTACAGCTTGTTATCGTGTCATTCGGATTTACATTTATTCAGCGCGCCGTAAATGAATTCGGTGAGAACATGACCGCATCATTCACGGTCGGCTCGCGTATCGAGATGTACCTCAACCTCCCGTGCAACGCGTTCCAGACAACACTTGCGACCTATGCCGGACAGAATATAGGTGCAGGAAAGACAGAACGGGTACGTTCGGGAGTGCGGCAGACAATGATGATATCACTTGCAATGACGATCGTTATATCGCTTGCTGTATGGTTCTTTGCGGACGATATAATAAAGCTGTTCGGACTGAACGAAGCAGCCACCGCATTCTGCCGTGAACATCTGCGGACAGTTGCATTCATAAATATCATTCTGTCAAGCTATGTTCCGCTGTTCGGTGTGTTTCAGGGAGCAAATCACCCTGCCGCACCGACACTCACCGCAACCTGCGCACTTTCCGTCCGCGTGCTTGTTACATACCTGTTCAGATACAGCGACTTCTTCGGAACATCTATAATATGGTGGAACGGTCTGTTCGGCTTCGGTACAGGATTTATCGTGACATGGACATACTATCTTACCGGACGCTGGAAGAAAAATGCGGTGATAGATTCAAAGAAGTGAAATGGAAGAGGTGATCTGAATGCCGTTTCTGCCTGTTTCTGAAAATGATATGAAAAAGCTCGGCATCGGGCAGTTTGATTTTATATGCATAACGGGTGACGCTTATGTCGATCACCCGTCTTTTGGCATTGCCATAATCTCACGCCTGCTGGAAAGCTTCGGCTGCACTGTGGGAATGATCGCTCAGCCTGTTTCCGACAAGGATTTTACAAGGCTCGGAAGACCGCGCTACTGCTTTATGGTCACAGGCGGCAATATCGACAGCATGGTATCGAACTATACCGTTGCACTGAAAAAGCGCAATGACGACGCATACAGCGCAGGCGGCAGGGGCGGCAGGCGTCCCGACAGAGCGGTAAATGTATATTGCAGAACGCTTAAAAGGCTTTTCCCGGAAACCGAGATAGCGATAGGCGGACTTGAAGCCTCGCTGCGGCGTTTTGCGCATTATGATTACTGGGACGACTGTGTTATGCCGTCGATACTTGTAAGCAGCGGTGCCGACCTGCTGATGTACGGCATGGGCGAGCTTACGGTCACCGAGATCTGGAACCGTTTCAAGGCAGGAGACAGACTCTCGGATATGCATGATATACGTGGGACGTGCTATCTGACCGAACCCGTGAACACACCTATAGGTTCCGTTCAGTGTGACAGCTTTGAGCTTGTGCGCGACAACAAGAAGTCATACGCAAAAGCCTGCCGCAAACAATATGACGAGCAGGACGAGATATACGGCAGAACGATCGTACAGCGTCACGGCGATATGATGCTTGTACAGAACCCTCCTCAGCGCAGCCTTACACAGTCAGAGTTCGACCGCGCCTATGAGCTTCCGTATATGAGAGCGTACCACCCGATGTACGAAAAGGAAGGCGGTGTCCCGTCGATAAAGGAAGTCGAGTTCTCCATAACTCACAACCGCGGCTGCTTCGGGTTCTGCAATTTCTGTTCTATCGCGCTGCATCAAGGAAGGCGTGTACAGACAAGAAGCGCTGAGTCAGTACTGAACGAGGCGAGAGAACTTGCGTCTTCACCGAATTTCAAGGGATATATACATGATGTGGGCGGTCCTACTGCGGATTTCAGATCTCCCTCATGTGAAAAGCAGATAAAAAACGGGCTTTGCAAGGGCAGAAAGTGCCTTGCTCCGTCGCCGTGTCCGAATATGAAGGTCGATCACACCGAGTATCTTTCAATACTCCGTAAAATGCGTGAGATAAAGAATGTAAAGAAGGTATTCATACGCTCCGGTATCCGGTATGATTATCTGATAGAGGACAAGAATGACGAATTTATGAAGGAGCTTATCGCAAACCACATCAGCGGTCAGCTCAAAGTGGCTCCTGAGCATGCCAGCAATAAAGTGCTCGACTATATGGGAAAGCCGCACATCGAAGTTTATGAGCGATTCGAGAAAAAATTCTATGATATTACCAAAGGAATGGGCAAGGAGCAGTATCTCGTCCCCTACCTCATGTCCTCACACCCCGGCTGCACACTGAATGATGCGGTGGATCTTGCGGTATTCCTCAAAAAACACAATATACGCCCCGAACAGGTGCAGGATTTCTACCCGACCCCCGGAACGATATCAACTGCCATGTTCTATACCGGACTTGACCCATATACACTCCAGCCCGTATTCGTACCGAGAAAATATGAGGAAAAAAAGCTCCAGAGAGCACTCCTGCAATACTATAAAAAGGAAAACCGTGAACTCGTAGAAAAAGCACTCACGATCACCGGCAGAAGAAACCTCATAGGAAACGGCTCCGGCTGCCTTATCCCGGCAGCCACCAACGCTGCAAAATCTCGTCCCAAGGATAATAACCGGCACGGGAAAAGAGAACGGAGAAGATGATAGCCGACGCTTACGCCGGAGATCGGGGAGAGGGGTTTTCTTCCTCCCCCCTTCTGCCTTCTGAAAGACGAACAGCTTCGCAGTTAATGGCAACAGAACTCTGCGCCTATCGCAGAGTTTTTTTATTATAGGGAACCCTCATAACTGCACATGACCGAAATATCTGTCACGGTATTCCTTCGGGCTGACTCCGCAGTATTTTCTGAATGTACGCGCAAAATGGCTGTAACTCGAAAAATGCAGTATGTCAGATATACCGGATAGCGTGAAATCCGAAAATCTCAGCATATTTTCCGCAGCTTCAACACGCTTCATGATAACATATCCCGAAATGCTCATTCCGGTCTCACGCTTGAAAAGTACCGAAAGATACGACTCGTTCAGACCTACCATTCCCGCAAGCGCCTTCACCGTTATCTGCTCGTGCAGATGATTCTGTATGTATTCGATGCACCTTATGACCGGCTTTGAATACACATTTGCGTTCTTGGCAGCTGCCACCTGCTTCGTAAAATATTCCGTGATCTCAATGTGAAGATCGTACAGTTCTTCCGTCGTCCTCGCCTTATCGCTCCTCTGAATAAAAAGGTCACTGGCATTGTATGCTTTCTCCGCGTCCATTCCGCCCTCTATCGCAAAACGTGTACACAGCGTTACATGACAGATATTAAGGTACAAAAGATTTTTAATCGGATCGTCAGAAAGATGCCCCACGCCGTCCGAATCCATTATCTTCCGTGTTGCCTCAACAGAGCGGAGATCGCCATGCCTGATAAATTCAAACTGTCTCATGTCATCGTCATAACGGTGATGATGAAAATTGTTCTCACGGTTAAGGTATTCAAGATATACTACTTTCCTGTCCATTGATTCCTTCATTTGCTGCACCTCCGGAATAATAATAGCACTTTTTGTTGATTTAGTCAATAATTATGACTAAAATACAATAAAAATGCTGTACTTATATGTTCGATTGTGATATCATTTCAGCAGAAAGAAGGAGAAAGTTATGAAAGCATCTACATTGAAAATGACGGAGGGCAGCATACTGAAAAATCTGATCTGGTTCGCTGTCCCGATACTTATAGGAAATATCTTCCAGCAGCTCTATAACGTAGCCGATACCGCTATCATCGGAAATCTGCTCGGTGACAACGCGCTTGCCGCGGTCGGAGCTTCCGCGCCGATCTACAACCTGATAGTCGGATTCGCCGGAGGACTTACAAACGGATTCGCGGTGATAATAGCACGGCATTTCGGTGCAAACGATATGCAGCGCCTTAAAAAAGCGGTCGCAATGACGTATGTGCTGTCAGCTGCTATCGCAGTGGTACTGACGATAACCAGTCTCGCTGTGCTTCACCCTCTTATGGCAGCACTGAAGACCCCGTCTGACATAATAGCCGATACCGAGAGCTATATGGGAATAATACTGATGTTCTCGGCAATTACGATCGCGTACAATATGCTTGCGGGAATGATGCGTGCAGTCGGAAATACAAAGGCTCCGCTGTACTTTCTGATGATATCCGTATTCGTGAACATCGGGCTTGACTTCTTGTTTGTAAAAGGATTTGAAATGGGCGTTGCCGGTGCAGCATACGCTACCGTGATCTCACAGACGGTATCGGTAGTTCTGTGCTTTATTTACGCAGTAAAGAAGTGCAGGTTCCTGATATTTGACAGGACTTGTTTCGAGATGAACAGACCTATGCTTGCAGATCTCAGTCTGACGGGACTCTCTATGGGTCTGATGTATGCAATAGTTTCGGTCGGTTCGGTCATTCTGCAGGGTGCAGTAAATTCGTTCGGCACTTCGACGATAACCGCACACACCGCAGCCAGAAAGATAGACGATATCTTTATGCTCACACTCGGAACTATCGCAATGGCATCTTCTACATTTGCAAGTCAGAACTACGGTGCAGGCAGGATCGACCGCGTAAAGAAGGGTATTAAATACAGCTTTTTCCTCGCCTTCGGCTGGAGCGCGTTCTCGGTGCTGTGTGCGGTGCTGTTCAGGGTACCGCTGATCTCGGCGCTTACCGGAACAAGCGATGAGACTGTAATAGATACAGCTTCGCAGTACATAATCATAAATATCTCATTCTTCTTTGTACTCGGGATACTGCTTGTGCTGAGAAGCAGTCTTCAGGGAGTCGGCAGAAAGCTTGTTCCCGTATGCGGCAGCGGCATCGAGCTGATAATGAAGGTCGTCGGGGCAATGGTCTTCGCGCCGCAGCTCGGTTATTTCGGCATCTGCATTCTCGAACCGATAATATGGACGATCTGTGCAGTCATAGTTCTGATAGATTACGGCGTATTCATCAGACATACGGAGAAGAATACGGCATTGCGGAAAAAGGCCGCACTGAACTGAGTTCACACCGTATAACGGAGAGCCGGACGGTTCGCTGAATTTCGGTGCGAGCGTCTGCAAGGGCGACAAGCTGAGATTTACATACGGTGCCCAGTCAAGGATACTCGGTCAGACATACGATGACAGCATCGAGCTTGGAAAATTCTCACCTCAGGCTGCTTTTCTTATCGTGTGTATGAACCGTCTGTTCTTTCTTAAAGAAGACGAGCAGAAAGAGATTGATTACTACCGAAGGATATGCCCTGATCTCGCGTTCGTTCATGGAAATTCTGAGATCTACCGGTTCAACGGAATGGGCGGAGAATTGTCCCGGCACCGGGAAATTATTTGACAAATCCGCGGTTTAGTGATATAATATCAATTGATATTATACTCGCGAATATATGCATACAAAGGAGAAGATATTATGAACTACGAAGAAGCCATGAAAAAGATGTCCGCTATCGGACAGGAGCACGTGCTGAAATACTATGATGAGCTTTCTGATGAACAGAAAAAGGGACTGCTCACACAGATCGCGGAAACCGATTTCTCTGTTCTGAAGAAAATAGAAAAGGGCGCCGGAAGCGAGCGCGGTAAGTTCTCACCGCTGGCGGCAATGCAGCGCTCAGAGATAGAAGCGCGTGAAAAAGAGCTTCATGATGCCGGAGTCAAGGCGATCAAAGAGGGCAAGACAGCTGCGCTTCTGCTTGCGGGAGGTATGGGAACACGTCTCGGCTCGGACAATCCTAAGGGAATGTTCGATATCGGTCTGACTAAACACGTCTATATTTTTGAGCGCATAATCACAAATCTGCTCGATGTCGTTCATGAGACAGATACATGGATAAGGCTCTTTATTATGACAAGCGAGAAAAACCATGATGCAACTGTGGCTTTCCTGAAAGAAAAGAACTTTTTCGGCTACAGAGAGGACAGGATAGTATTCTTCAAACAGGATATGGCTCCTGCCTGCGATTATAACGGAAAGCTCTATATGGAGGCAAAGGACAGGATCTCCACCTCACCGAACGGAAACGCCGGCTGGTACTCATCAATGGTCAGAGCCGGACTTGACAGGATCCTGACAGATGAAGGTATCGAGTGGATAGATATTTTTGCGGTGGATAATGTTCTCCAGCGTATCTGCGACCCATGCTTCGTCGGAGCTACGGTGCTTGCCGGAGTTTCGGTAGGTGCAAAGGTAGTCCGCAAAGCCGCTCCCGACGAGAAAGTCGGCGTAATGTGTCTTGAGGACGGCAGACCGTCAATTGTGGAATACTATGAGCTATCGGATGATATGATGAACGCAAAGGACGATAAGGGCGAACCGGCATATAACTATGGTGTCATACTGAACTACCTGTTCCATGTAAGTGAACTTTCGGCTGTGGCTGATGACAAGATGCCGCTGCACGTCGTAAAGAAGAAGATCCCTTATATCGACGAAAACGCACAGCTCGTAAAACCTACAGAACCGAACGGATACAAGTTTGAACAGCTCGTTCTGGATATGATACACCAGCTTACGACCTGCCTGCCGTATGAAGTAATACGTGAAAGGGAGTTCGCTCCTATCAAGAATCCCACCGGCATTGATTCGGTAGAAAGCGCAAGAGAACTTCTCAAAAAGAACAATATTGAACTCTGATAAACTCAGCACAGTACATTTACCGTACTGTGCTTTTTTTGTTTTAACAGCTAAGTGCGGATATGACAACAGGCTGTTGTTATTACACATCTTATATAATCAAATTTGTATATATTAAACAAAAAAAATGCTAAATTTCGGCAATTTGCAAAAAAGTATTGACATTCTGTTTGATTCTTGATAAAATAAAAAAGATTTAGATAAATATGCGGTATTTTTTACGCTTACAGAAGAAATTTTTTATACTTAATGTCTGCTCATTTTGTCCGAAGGACGAAATGAGCTTGACATCAAGGAATGTGTCCGTTGTGTAAATGCACCGCAGGCGCATTTACACAACATCTGAAAATCTGTTTTGCAGATTTTCAGCCAATAACTGCCAAAAGGCAGTTATTGAGGACACAT
>CAMOKN010000195.1 GCA_946617595.1 uncultured Clostridia bacterium | reverse complement strand
GCTGTCGGAGCTGCCTTGAAAAATGGCATCATATACCTGCCGGGAAAGTCCTGAACGCGGAGGAACAGGAATACATCGTCGATGTTATCATGGATTGGATAGAAACGGAAATGGAGCGATAATAATGGAACTGCAATTATTCAAAGGAAGACCCGAAACAAGTGATGGCAGACTTGACCGCGAAATACGTTGCTACGATATGCTGGACAGCTTAGGGTTGGATAGGCTGCACACCCGGCTCGTCGAGCATTCTCGGTCTTATGAACGACAAGGAAGGTAAGGTGCAGCTTCTCGTCGATGAAGATGTTCTGAAAAGTGAATTTCTCGGCGCTCACCCATGCATAAACACATCAAGTCTGAAATTACGGACATCTGAAGTTTTTGTAAAATTTCTGAAAGCCGTAAAGCATGAAATGAAAACAGTAAAGCTCGTAGGTGAATAACAGCGATGAACGAAAGACCTGAACTGAACAAAAATCTTGACAGTAAAGCATTTCTGAATTACTACTGGCTCAAAGATGAACTCGTCGCTTTTTGCAGAAAAAACGGATTGCCGTCATCGGGGAGCAAGCAGGAGATCACAGAGCGTATTGCTGCTTTTCTTGACAGCGGCGAAATAGTCAAAAGTGTTTCTGTACGAAAAACAAGCATAGTCGGAGAGATCACACCGGATAGTGTTATTGAACCGGATATTGTTTGTTCTGAAAAGCACCGCGCTTTTTTCAAGGAACAGATCGGGAAAAGTTTCTCGTTCAATGTCGCGTTTCAGAAGTGGCTGAAAGCGAATGCGGGAAAGACCTATAAAGACGCAATAGCCGCATACTACGAGATCATTGAATCCAAAAAGAAGGCGAAAACAAAGATAGACAGTCAATTTGAATACAACACATATATCCGTGATTTCTTTGCCGATAATAAAGGTCACACCCTTGAAGATGCAATAAAATGCTGGAAATACAAAAAGAGCCTGAGCGGACACAATCGTTATGAACGCTGTGATCTCGCAGCTTTGGAGAATGATCGTTGACACGCAGCCAACCGTTTTCGGGCAATTCTTCGGCGGTATGAATAATGAATAAGTATCGGAAGATCAGATGATGAATGGATAACATAATAGATACAATTTTAAATGCTGATACAAATGTTGTGTATTTTTGTAATGCTGGGAAAGATAGGACAGGTGTAGTAACTGCTATTATCCTAAGTAACCTTGGATATGAAAACAACTACTACGACAGCCGCGGAAACAGAAGCACCTGCACTGTTTGAAGCACTGAACGGTACATACGATGAACTTTTCACAGTCATCTGTGCTCCCGAACACGATCAGATATGGCTCGACAAGTGCACTGCTCTGGTCGGTGAAGAAAATGCCGAGGGTGCGGCTCAGATGCTGAAGTCAGCCTGCACCGGAACTCTCTGGGGAGAAGAAGCTGTTGCAGCGTACAGCGACGGAAATACAGATGTGCAGTTCGACTGCTACTTCATAAACGGCATATCGAAATTCACATTTGACGGAAACAAAATAAGCGGCACAGACGCTAACGGCAGTAAAGTTTTTGAGCACACATACACCGACGCGGGCGATTTTTCTATCGGCGGCATTATGAACGGCGAGCTTTATGAAACTTCCGACAGTGATGCGGGAGAATTCAAATATTTCCTGATGATGCCCGATACTCCTGCCGAAACGTATCACATAGAATTCCGTTATGGAAACGACAAGGAAGCTCTCGCACAGTACAGTGAAGGAAAGTACGCATACTGGCTCGCGGCGGGCATTTTTGAAAACCGCGATGATACAATGATCGACAACGCTATATGTCTGTTTTGTTAGGAAAACCTCGGCAGTAAAACGCAGACTGTTGAATTTACAGGCGGCACGGGAACTACCGAAGACCCGTATATCATTGAAACTGCTGAACAGCTCGCGGGGATCTCGTCAAACTTCGCAGCGTCCTACAGACTTGACGCGGATATCGACCTTAAAGATGTTCAGTGGCAGCCGATAGGCGCATTCATGCCTATGGGTACCGAGGGCGAGGAAGCGGAAACGCCGAACTCCGACTATGCATTTACAGGTATTTTCAACGGAAACGGACATAAGATATCGAATCTGAAGATCGACGCTCCTTCCGGCTTTACCGTAGGTCTTTTCGGCTGTGTATCAAACGCGAAGATATATGATCTTACCGTGGAAAACGCGGATATCAACGGTGCCATGATGACCGGTGCTGTCGTAGGCTACGCTTTTGCGTCGGAGATCACCAATGTTACCCTGTCCGGCAATAACACGGTAAGAGGAAACTCCATGGAATATAACGGTACACCTGCAAAAGCCGATATGGTCGGCGGTATCGTCGGAGCGGGGATGGACAGTGTTATCAGAGACTGCACGGCTTCGGCGGAAATAATCATTCCGGACGGCGGCTCTAATGCCGGTATCGTCGGAGGCGGTCTTGAAGTGACAAATGTTATCGGCTGCAAGGCAAGCGGAACTATAACTGCCGGAGACAACTGTATGGGTCTCGGCGGTGTTGCAGGCTGCGGCTTCGGTTCGGAAACGATATCCGGGAATACTGCCGAAGATGTTACAATAACCACCGGCGCGAATGCTTATCTTGTCGGCGGTGTCATAGGATATGCGGGCGGTTATGAGGACGCGCAGTACGGAGTTACCGTAACCGCGATCACAGACTGCACAAGCAAAAATACGAAGCTTGATCTCGGTGACGGCGCAAAGGCTGTCGGCGGTATAATAGGCGGTGGTTTCTACAGCAAAGTAGCGGCGGCATACGGAGCGCCCTACGATTCTCCCGCAGTATTCACAATAAGCGGAAGCACTAACGGAACTGATTATAACGGCAATTCCGTTGACGATATCGGAGCATAATACATCACACAACAGAACACGCCCCTCCGGACGACAACAGTCACCCGGAGGGTCTTCGATTTTTAGCCTTTATTAGGTATTTATCATCAATTTATAAATATTTGCATCCCCAAAATGGAGAAAATATACTTCTCCTTATATTTATCCTTAGATTAAACCCCTACCCTTTCTGTTTATTCTATTTATGGATACCTCTAAAAACCGCTTTGAATAGAGAATTGCGCCAAATGCAAGTGAAGGCTCGGAAAGCTTGCTGGTCTGTCGGTCTTCTGTCGGTCATCCCTCTCTGGCTTCGCCACCTCCCCCAGCGGGGGAGACACCCTCTGTCTCGCAAGGTCGACACCTCCCCGCTGCCGGGGAGACCACGCAAGGTGAGGAGACTTGACGAAATATTCGACGCGGATGACTCGTTTTCTCTCAAATGG
>CAMOKN010000194.1 GCA_946617595.1 uncultured Clostridia bacterium | reverse complement strand
TTCGGACGAACAAAAGTGCAAGGAGAATCCTAAAATATAAAAATTTTCCTTGCACTTTTGCAGCCAACAAATGGCTTCAGGCTGCGCTATGAAGCCATTTGTTGGCTGATGAGCAGACATTAAATATCACATAATTTTGATTTTTATGGTTGCAAAATGACGATAATTCTGATATAATAGTAAATAGTACGGTCGCCGAAAAATATGACCGGGATTCGGAGGATATCTAATGAAAGAGAAAAAATATGAGCCGGTGGAAACCGTTGAACAGCTTGAAGCGGCTCTCGCACGCGTCAGGAAAGCACAGCAGAAATTTACCTCTTTTACTCAGGAACAGGTAGATAAGATATTCCTTGCGGCAGCGTCCGCAGCAAACAAAGCGAGAATACCGCTTGCTCAGCTTGCGGTAGAAGAAACAGGCATGGGTGTTGTCGAAGATAAAGTAATAAAGAACAACTATGCTGCAGAGCACATCTACAACGCGTACCGTTATACAAAGACCTGCGGAGTCATCGAAGAAGACAAGGCTTACGGAATAAAAAAGATCGCTGAGCCTATCGGTGTTATCGCGGCTGTCATTCCTACCACAAATCCTACCTCCACTGCTATATTCAAGTCACTTATCGCATTAAAGACCAGAAACGGCATCATATTCAGTCCTCACCCCCGCGCAAAGAACTGCACGATCGCTGCCGCAAAGACGGTGCTCGAAGCCGCTGTAAAAGCAGGCGCTCCGGAAGATATAATCGCGTGGATAGATTCCCCGAGCCTTCCTATGACAAATCTTGTAATGAAGGAAGCCGACATTATACTTGCGACCGGAGGTCCCGGAATGGTCAGATCCGCATATTCAAGCGGAAAACCTGCTCTCGGCGTAGGTGCCGGAAACACTCCGGCGATCATCGACGAATCGGCTGATATCATTCTCGCTGTAAACTCGATCATACATTCAAAGACCTTCGATAACGGCATGATCTGCGCTTCCGAACAGTCCGTGATCGTTCACGACAAGGTATATGACGCGGTAAAATCCGAATTTGCGGCAAGAGGCTGCTATCTGCTCAAAGGAAAAGAGATAGATAAAGTACGGAAGACTATCATCATAAACGGCGGACTCAACGCAAAGATAGTCGGTCAGTCGGCTGCAAAGATCGCAGAGCTTGCAGGCGTGAAAGTACCTGCCGGAACAAAGATACTCATAGGTGAAGTGCAGAGCGTTGACATTTCCGAAGAATTTGCGCACGAAAAGCTCTCGCCTGTTCTTGCAATGTACAGAGCAAAAGATCTCGATGACGCATTCGCTAAGGCTGAACGCCTGATAGCAGACGGCGGTTTCGGGCATACTTCCTCTATCTATATAAATACCGTGACCGGAAGCGCTAAACTTGCCGAATTTGAAGAGAGAATGAAGACCTGCCGTATCCTCATAAATACGCCGTCCTCTCACGGCGGTATCGGCGACCTTTACAATTTCAGACTTACGCCGTCGCTCACACTCGGCTGCGGCTCATGGGGCGGAAACAGCGTAAGCGAGAATGTGGGAGTGAAACATCTTCTGAATATAAAGACGGTCGCTGAGAGGAGAGAGAATATGCTGTGGTTCAGAGTTCCCGAAAAAGTATATATGAAGAAAGGCTGCCTGCCGGTCGCACTTGACGAACTTGGTACCGATATGGGAAAGAAGCGCGCATTTATCGTTACAGACAGCTTCCTGTACGGTGCAGGCTTCACAAAGCCGATAACGGATAAGCTCGATGAAATGGGTATCGCGCATACGACGTTCTTTGATGTCGAGCCGGATCCCACACTTGCGAGCGCAGAGGCGGGAGCTGCACAGATGAACTCCTTCAAGCCCGATGTTATAATCGCTGTGGGAGGCGGCTCGGCAATGGATGCCGCAAAGATCATGTGGGTGCTTTACGAACACCCCGAGGCGGATTTCAAGGATATGGCAATGCGTTTTATGGATATACGCAAGCGTGTGTATAAATTTCCGAAAATGGGCGAAAAGGCATATTTTGTCGCAATATCCACATCTGCCGGAACAGGTTCTGAAGTTACTCCGTTCGCGGTCATCACCGACCAGGACGACGGCTGCAAGTATCCGCTGGCGGATTATGAACTTCTGCCTGATATGGCGATAATCGACACCGATATGCACATGACAGCTCCAAAGGGACTTACCTCTTCATCAGGAATAGATGCGGTAACTCACGCTCTCGAAGCGTATGCTTCGGTAATGGCTACCGATTATACGGACGGTCTTGCACTAAAGGCACTCAAGATCATATTTGAGTATCTTCCACGCGCTTATGAGGACGGAAGCGATGTTGAAGCCCGTGAGAAAATGGCGAATGCCGCAACTATGGCAGGAATGGCGTTCGCAAACGCATTTCTGGGGATCTCGCACTCGCTTGCCCACAAGCTCGGAGCGTTCCACCATATTCCTCACGGTATCGCAAACGCGCTTGTCATCTGCGATGTAATGCGATTCAACGCTGCTGAGGTTCCTGTTAAAATGGGAACATTCTCCCAGTATGACCACCCTCATACCCTTGCGAGATATGCCGAGATAGCGGATCACCTCGGACTTGGCGGCAAGACCGACACTGAAAAGCTCGACAACCTTATTAAGGCAGTCGAAGATCTGAAAAAGAAGATCGGCATAAAGCCCACTATCGCCGATTACGGCGTAAAGGAAAAGGATTTCCTCGCTACCCTCGACGAGATGAGCCTTCAGGCATTCGATGACCAGTGCACAGGCGCTAATCCGCGCTATCCGCTCGTTTCCGAGCTTAAACAGCTCTACATGAACGCGTACTACGGAAAGACATTCAAAGATGTCGAAATGCCCGGAAACAAAAAATAATCTCAGGAGGAATACAGTATGAAACTTGACCGGATAATCGCAGAAAGAAAAGATAAGACCATATACCGCGACGGAGACCGCTGCATAAAGGTATTCAATAAAGATCACTCAAAAGCTGATGTTCTCAACGAAGCGCTGAATCTCGCCCGCATCGAAGAAACAGGACTCAATATCCCGAAAGTCATCGAGGTTATGATGACAGACGGAAAGTGGGCTATCGTGTATGACTATATCGAAGGAAAAACACTTGCGCAGCTCATGGAAGAAGATCCCGGAAAAAAGAGCGAATATATCTCCCAGCTCGTTGATATACAGCTTGAAGTGCTGTCGAAAAGCTGCCCTATGCTCAACAAGCTGAAAGAGAAGATGCACAGAAAGATAAGCAGCTCAAGCCTTGAATATGTTACACGATATGATCTTCATGCACGGCTCGAAGGAATGCCAAATCACACGAAAGTATGTCACGGCGACTTCAATCCGTCCAATATTGTCATCACAGCTGACGGTTCTCACTATATCCTCGACTGGGCGCACGTAACACAAGGAAACGCTGCGGCAGACGCAGCAAGAACTTACCTGCTGTTCTGTCTCGACAACAAGGAGGATACAGCAAATGAATATCTGCGTGTATTCTGTGAAAAGAGCAATACCGAGATGCGCTATGTGCAGTCGTGGATGCCGATAGTTGCCGCTTCACAGAGCGTAAAGGGAAATGAAGAAGAGAAAAATCTGCTGCACAAGTGGATAGATGTCGTGGACTATATCTGAGTTCCCTCAAATTCCGTAAAACGCTGCTCCCCCTTCCCTGTCTTGGGAATGGGGAGCTTTTTATCGCATCAAACAGACAGATGACGGATTTTCTTCTGAAATTGTATTGCATTTTAAGGTGAGAAATGATATAATAAAAATGTTATGGGTATATTTCATTATATGGGAACCTCTAAAAACCCAATTTGAGAGAAAAAGAGCTATCCACGCCGTCTACTGCGTCAAACCTCCTAACCGGGCGCCAGCCCGGCTTCGTC
>CAMOKN010000193.1 GCA_946617595.1 uncultured Clostridia bacterium | reverse complement strand
TTGCTGGCGCAAGTCAAGGAATTTCTGTGCAAGATGACGGAAAAGATGCAAGCAAGTCACGTGCAAAGGCGTTAGCCGTGCTTTGTGCGGTATTGCCTTTATATCTTATGAAAAAAAGGCTTGAACAGTTTACAAAATTACGACATAATATTGATTAATGCTGCAAAATGTGATAAAATGTTGTTATAAGGATCTTTGATCAGGCTGAAACACATCTTGTTCTAAGAAAGGCAGAATCATGAGTGCAGAAAATTCACGCTTTGATCTGTGGCTGACACAGATATTCGGAACTGCAAACCCAAAGATACATAAGGTGATCGAGAACTACGGTTCATCTCGTCAGGCGTATGATGCGATCACAGCGGGAGACAGTTCCATGATATCCGAACAGGAATCTGAAAACATGGATTATATTACCATTGACAAAACAGACAGGATACTTGATTTCTGCGAAAAGAACAGCATTTCATTATGCAATCTCGGAGATCCGGATTATCCGAAGCTCCTTTCGGAGATCTACGATCCACCGCTCGTATTCTTCTATCGCGGCAGCCTTTCATGCTTTGACAGTCTGTGTCTTACTTTTGTGGGAACAAGACAGCCCTCGAAATATATAATGAAGCTGTGTTCACGCATCAGCAAAGATGTCGGAAGCGTCGGTATCACACTTGTAAGCGGAATGGCTCACGGTGTTGACGAATGTGTTCACACCGCCTGCGTTGCGAACGGACTGAAAACAGCGGGAGTCCTCGCCTGCGGTATAGATGTGGATTATCCCTACGGAAGCAGACAGCTCCGCGAAAAAATGGTATATTACGGCGGTGCGTATATTACCGAGTACATTCCGGGAACAAAACCTGCTCCCGAGAACTTCAATCCACGCAACCGCATACTTGCCGGACTTTCAAGAGGAACTGCCGTATTTCAGGCAGCAGTGAACAGCGGAGCGCTTATTACCGCAGGTTATGCACTTGAAGAGAACAGGGACATTTTCTGCGTTCCGCCGCCCGATGTGTTTGACCCTGCTTATGACGGAGTGATCGAACTGATCCGTGACGGCGCGATCCCGATATTCAATCATAATGATATTCTGAAAGAATATATCGGGCTTTATCTATAATAGTATTCCTGAAGCACAGAGCCTAAAACTCTGTGCTTTTTATATAAAAACAAAACCGCCTTGACGGGATTATCCGCCGGGCGATCTTGCCTGATCTATTCAATTATATAACTTCCGTTAAACCAATGCCGGTCTGCGGCTGTCTGTGAATAAAAGTCAGAAATTATATCACTTTACAAGTCCAGATGCCTTGTACGTGGTGTGCAGATACTCGTGAGCTTTATGGCTGCCGGGCTTTTCAAGATATTCATAAACAGACTTGATATCATCTGTCTCGTGAGACTTTCTGATCTTGTTTTCCTTGTCGATGCCGTAAAGTGCCTTTGCACGCTCAGCACGGATATCTGTGAAGTTGCGTACATCTGCCGGAACTATTACCTGTCCGCCGCCGTTTACACAGCCGCCGGGGCAAGCCATGATCTCGATGAACTGAACATCTATCTCGCCGCTCTTTACCTTTTCAAGAAGCTCTCTTGCATTTGCAAGACCTGAAGCAACAGCAACCTTAACAGTTACTCCACCTGCGGTGTATTCGGCAAGCTTGATGCCCTTTACGCCTCTTACTTCTGTGAACTCAACAGGGCTGTCGTTGTTCTCGCCTGTAAGCTTCCATACAGCTGTTCTGAGAGCAGCTTCCATAACACCGCCGGTAGCGCCGAATATAACAGCTGCACCGGAGCCGCTTCCCATAGGAACTTCAAACTCAGAATCCTTGAGATCGTTGAAGCGTATTCCTGCACGGTTTATCATCTTCACAAGCTCTCTTGTAGTGATGACAACATCAACATCGGGTACGCCGGCTGCATTCTGATCGTTTCTTCCTATCTCGAACTTCTTTGCGGTACAAGGCATAACCGATACAACAACGATGTTCTTCGGGTCGATCTTATTCTGTTCAGCCCAGTATGTCTTTATCATAGCTCCTGCCATCTGCTGAGGAGATTTGCACGAAGACAGGTTCGGTATCATCTCGGGATAGTATGCTTCGCAGTATCTGATCCAGCCGGGCGAGCATGATGTTATCATCGGGAGAACGCCCTTGTTCTGTATTCTTTCAAGAAGCTCATTGGATTCTTCCATAATTGTAAGATCAGCACCGAAGTCGGTATCAAATACATGATCGAATCCGAGCATCTTGAGAGATGTTGCAAGCTTGCCCTGAACATTTGTTCCCATAGGATAACCGAAAGCTTCACCGAGAGAAGCGCGTACAGCGGGAGCTGTCTGAACTATGACTACCTTCTCGGGATCGTTGAGAGCTGCCCATACCTTATCGGTATCGTCCTTCTCGGACAGAGCGCCTGTCGGGCAGACTGCGATGCACTGACCGCACGATACGCATGAAGTCTCTGCAAGAGGCATCTCGAACGCACAGCCGATAGAGGTCTTGAATCCTCTGTTATTTGCACCGATAACGCCGATGCCCTGTGTAACTCCGCAGGCTGCAACACATCTGCGGCAGTTGATGCACTTGTTGTTGTCACGATACATATGAACTGCACTTGTATCGATCTCGTAATGATTCTTCTCGCCCTCGAACAGAAGCTCATCATCAACCCCGAGCTCACGGCAGAGAGCCTGAAGCTCACAGTGACCGCTTCTTGCACAGGAGAGGCACTTTCTCTCATGGTTGCTGAGCAGGAGCTGGAGAGTCATTCTGCGGCTCTCAAGAACTGCGGGAGAATGAGTGAGGATATTCTTTCCCTCATCGAACTTTGATATAGGATAAACGCAGGCAGCAACAAGGCTTCTTGCGCCTGTCATCTCGACAACGCAGATACGGCAAGCGCCGATCTCGTTCACATCTTTGAGCCAGCAAAGTGTAGGTATTCTGACGCCGTTATCTCTACAGGCTTTAAGAATAGTAGTACCTTCTTCAACGGAAACGTCAACACCGTTAATTTTAATATTAACCATTATATTACTGTTCCTTTCCTGAATTATTCTTTGATTATAGCGCCGAAGTTGCAGTTTGACATACAAGCACCGCACTTGATGCACTTAGCCTGATCTATAACGTGAGCTTCCTTGACCTTACCGGTGATAGCATTAACAGGGCAGTTTCTTGCGCACTTTGTGCAGCCCTTGCACTTATCGGGAATGATCTTGTAGCTGAGCAGCTTCGAGCATACGCCTGCAGGACATTTCTTATCCTTGATATGAGCGATGTACTCGTCCTTGAAATAACGCAGTGTGGAAAGAACAGGGTTAGGAGCTGTCTGACCAAGACCGCAGAGAGAGTTGTTCTTTATGTAGTGGCAGAGCTTCTCCATCTTGTCGAGGTCTTCCATTGTTGCTTCGCCCTTTGTGATCTTGTCGAGCATCTCATAAAGACGCTTTGTACCGATACGGCAGGGTGTACATTTACCGCAGGATTCATCGACTGTGAATTCGAGGAAGAACTTTGCAATATCTACCATACAGTTATCTTCGTCCATAACGATAAGTCCGCCGGAACCCATCATCGAACCGATCGCGATAAGGTTATCATAATCGATCGGAACATCAAGATGCTCTGCGGGAATGCATCCGCCGGAAGGTCCGCCTGTCTGGGCTGCCTTGAACTTCTTCCCCTTGGGGATACCGCCGCCTATCTCGAATACGATCTCACGGAGAGTCGTACCCATAGGGATCTCAACAAGTCCGGTATTGTGGATCTTTCCGCCGAGAGCGAATACCTTTGTACCCTTGGACTTTTCGGTTCCCATAGAAGCGAACCATTCAGCGCCCTTGAGTATGATCTGCGGAACGTTTGCGTATGTTTCAACGTTGTTGTTTACTGTAGGCTTGCCGAAAATACCCTTTTCAGCCGGGAACGGAGGACGCGGCTTAGGCTCACCTCTGTTGCCCTCGATAGATGTGATAAGAGCAGTCTCTTCACCGCACACAAAAGCACCTGCGCCGAGACGTACATCAAGATCGAACTCGAAATCGCTTCCGAAGAGCTTCTTGCGTAAGAATCCTCTTTCTCTTGCCTGCTTGATAGCGACCTGCAGACGATGTACAGCGATAGGATATTCTGCTCTTACATAAACAAATCCCTTAGTAGCGCCGATAGCATATCCTGCGATAGCCATAGCCTCGATTATTGCATGAGGATCGCCTTCGAGCACCGAACGGTCCATAAATGCGCCCGGGTCACCTTCATCGGCGTTGCAGCACACATATTTCTGATCCGCGACCGGAACGATAGTACGTGCCATCTGCCATTTTCTTCCTGTGGGGAATCCGCCGCCGCCTCTTCCTCTGAGTCCCGAATCGCTGATTACTTTTATTACGTCCTCGGGGGTCATTTCAGTAACGACTTTTTCGAGAGCCTTGTATCCGTCTTTTCCTATATAATCATCTATATTTTCGGGGTCGATGACGCCGCAGTTGCGCAGTGCGACACGATGCTGCTTCTTATAGAAATTGGTCTGATCGTATGCAATGATACCGTCGGGAGTCTTAGTCTCCTCATAAACATAT
This sequence comes from uncultured Clostridia bacterium, assembly GCA_946617595.1. Lineage (GTDB taxonomy): Bacteria > Bacillota > Clostridia > Oscillospirales > Ruminococcaceae > Ruminiclostridium_E. Next base: position 13,661 of record CAMOKN010000193.1, on the reverse strand, counting down.
TCTTCAACTATGCGGTCGTTTACAAGATGCTCCTCAACTATCTTTTCGATATGCTCCTCGCTCATCATCGAATAGAATGTTCCCTCGGGATATACTATCATAATAGGACCGAGAGCACACAGACCGAAGCAGCCTGTTCTGACTACCTTCACATGATCGGCAATACCTTTTTTCTTTATCTCTTCTTCAAGCTTGTCAGCAATCTTCATACTTCCGGAAGAGGTACAGCCGGTACCGCCGCAAATTAAAACCTTACGCTCCATATTTGAATTTTCCTTTCAATTTTATGCTGTAATAATTTTGCGATCAATCCGCATATTTATCGAGAATGCCTTTGAGCTGGTCATTTGTCAGCTTTCCGTAAACATCGTCATTGACGGTCATTACGGGTGCAAGACCGCAGGCACCTATGCAGCGGCAGGCATCGAGTGAGAACTTGCCGTCTGAAGTACACTGACCTTCTTCTATTCCGAGTATCTTCTTCAGCTCGTTGAAAACATCACCCGAACCCTTTACGTAGCAGGCAGTACCGAGACATACAGAGATCCTGTACTTACCCTTTGGATAAAGAGAGAACTGAGCATAGAATGTTGATACTCCGTAAACCTTTTCGAGCGGGATACCTGTTTCCTCGGAAATGATCTCCTGAACTTCGATAGGAAGATATCCGTAAATCTCCTGCGCCTTCTGAAGGATAGGCATAAGCGCACCTGCCTGTCCCTTGTGCTCATTGATCATACTGCGAAGCGCCTTTTCCTGCTCGGCAGTACCATTAAAAGCAACCTTTACTTTTTGTGTGGAACTCATCTATAGAACCTCCTTTTATTGGATCGCCGCACAAGCGTCCTCGCATTATGTGAAAAATATAACACATATATACATCTTGCATTATATCATAATTTCACAAAAAAAGCTACTGATTTAATTTTACAAATTATTACCCCGTTTTTGTAAATTTTGCACAATCCGCAAAGTTAGCGTTTGCTAACTTTGCAACAGATTTACTATATCACTATATCACTTTACTGCAATTCTTGTATAAAATCATAAGTATTAAGGGACTTTTGAGCTGTCTTTCATTCAGGACAATATACAATCCCGATCTTCAAAGCTGTAATTTTGCAGGATAAAGATAAATAAATTGCAATTATTGTCCGTTTACTTTATTGAATAATTTTAATAAAAAATTTCATAAAAACAGATGACAAATCAGACAAAATGTGATATAATGTATATAATATTTTATTGAAACGGAGATCCGAACTATGGAATGGTATAAGAAATCAGCTTTTTATCACATTTACCCTCTCGGCTACTGCGGCGCTCTCGAACGCAATGATTTTACAAGTCAGCCGACAGGAAAGATCCTGAGCATCATTGATGATATCCCTCACATAAAGGACCTCGGCTGCAACGCCGTGTATTTCGGACCTGTGTTTGAATCCTCATACCATGGATATGATACAGCCGATTACACTAAGATCGACCGCAGACTCGGTACAAATGAGGATTTCAGAAAGGTATGCGAGGCATTGCACAAAAACGGTATAAAAGTAGTGCTGGACGGCGTGTTCAATCATGTCGGAAGAGATTTCTGGGCGTTCAGGGACGTTCGTGAAAATCGCTGGGAAAGCAAATACAAGGACTGGTTCCACCTTCGTGACGGAAAGTCGCCTTATGACGATAATTTCTGGTATGAGGGCTGGGAAGGACATTTTGACCTCGTAAAGCTCAATCTCTACAACAGCGATGTTAAACAGTACATAAAGGACTGCATAACCGGCTGGTTCACAGAATTCGGCATAGACGGACTGAGACTTGATGTTGCGTACTGCCTTGACCTTAACTTCCTCAAAGAACTGCACGGTCACTGCAAATGGCTCAGAGAAGATTTCTGGCTCATGGGCGAGACTCTCCACGGCGATTATAACCGCTGGATGAATCCCGAAATGCTTGACAGTGTTACAAACTATGAGTGCTATAAGGGCCTGTATTCAAGCTTCAACGATATGAATATGTTCGAGATCGCTCATTCGCTCAACAGACAGTTCGGCAAGGAGAGCTGGTGTCTGTACAGAGGAAAATCGCTGTATTCGTTCGTTGACAATCACGATGTCAGCCGTATCGCCACAATGCTTAAAAACAAGGCTCATCTCAATCCCATATATGCTCTGCTCTACACGATGCCAGGTATTCCCGGACTCTACTACGGCAGTGAATACGGCTGGGAGGGTGACAAGAAGCAGGGTGATGAGTGTCTGCGCGTAAAGTTCGTAAAAGATGAGGACACAGACCTTACCAGACATATCTCGAAGCTTGCAAAATTCCGCACAGAGAGTGATGCACTCGCAGCCGGAGATTATAAACAGCTTGAACTGAAAAATCACAATTTCGCATTCATGAGAGAGTACAACGGTGAGATCGTGGTATCTATGATAAATGCCGGTGAAGATTATACATTCAATGTAAATATCGAAGGCGAGTATGAGGATATACTTTCGGGAGAAAAGTTCGTTCTCACTCAGGGTGTTCCGGTACCCGCACATTCATCAAGAGTTTTCAGAAAAGTATAAGGAGGAATAAATTATGCCGCATATCGGAATAAAGATGCTAGCCGGAAGAAGCGAGGAACAGAAGCAGAAGGCTGCCGAAGCCGTAAAGAACGCACTCGTGGAATCCCTCGGAATGGGCAGCGACCATTATATCACCTGCACGATCGAGGATTATTCCGCCGAAGAATGGCAGGAAGTCTTCAAAAAAGAGGTCACAGATAAACCGGATAAGGTTTATGTAAAGCCAAAATACGACCCGAAGTCGCTGCTTTGAGAAGTCGCTTCGCTTGAGAGGTTCAAGGTCGCTTCGCTTGAGAGATTCAAGGTCGCTCCGCTTGAGAGGTTTAAGGTCGCTCCGCTTGAGATTGGGGGAAACCTTTCTGAAGAAAGGTTCTCCCCCAAACCCCTTTCCAAAGACTTTTACTCGCTTCGCAATTATATCAGACAGTCTTTTTTCACATAATTACTTTTTAACAAAAATATATCCCTTGCGTAAAAACAAGGGATATTTCTTTTATATTTCTTTTATATTTCTTTTATATTTCTTTTTTCATCTCAAAAATAAAATCGGGTTTGTTCTTGTATGACATATATACAGGTCTGCCGGTGTATTCGAGATATGCGCGGAAACGCTCTTTATACACCGGAGATCCTATCATTCCGAGAGCCTCTTCTTCCGGAAAAAAACCGGATTCGGTACTTTCGTCAGACGGACAGGGTTCTCCGCCCGAATACGTGCATATAAAATCAAGTATCACTTTCGGCGGTATGACCTTGACACCATTATATCCGGGATATGAACAGGTATTCGATGATACGCAGAAAAGTTCTCCGACTTCGGCATAAACTCCTGTCTCCTCAAATATCTCTCGTTTCAGACCGTCTATTATGTTTTCGCCGCATTCGATGATACCTCCCGGAAATTCCCACCCCCTGCGGACATTATTCATCAGAAGCACCTCTCCCCTGCCGTTCTTCACGACGCCCGCAGCACATACAGAATGTACCGGAAGTGTTTTCTCAGCCGTCAACAAAAGTTTCCCCCTCCCGCGTAAGTCTGAATCTGATATCTTTCAGCGTAAGTCCGCCCTGTGCAAAATAAAGACGTATCGTTGTGTAGCGCGAATAGAACTGAGTGTTTCTCGTGATCTGAACAAACTCACCGCCCGTACCGTTGAATGTGAAGTTTCCCCATGCGATGCCGAGAACAAACATCGTAACGGGTATCTGCGCAAGCTCTCCGCTGTCAGACGCGGCAGTCATGGTCACTTCATAATCACCGAATTTCTTTATATCAAGAACAAATACACAGTTCGACCCCCTGTCAGCCCTGATATCATCAAGCGGTATAGTCAGTTCGCCGTCGAGAGTATATACCTTCGCATTATCGGCAGGGTCTGTTTCCTCCTCCGCAGGACGGTTTATGATCCTGATCTCTTCCGCTTCTCCCATTATCCGCTGCATTGCCCTTGTTTCCATTGCGACCCGGCATATAGTTGCCGCATTTCTTTGAAGCTCACCGCGTGTGAGTTTTCCGGAAGCAAGCATTTCAAGAGTGTTGTCCTTATTGTCGGAAGAATCAGAGCACACCATATAGATATCATTCTGCGCTCTTGCCATTGCAGCAAAATCGGTTTTGTCGGGCTTATGACCGCGGCGGTTGATATTTGCCCACCAGTCAGTCATGGTGAGACCGCTGTAATGCCAGTCATCACGAAGAAGCATCGTATTCAGCTCATAGTTTCCGGCAGTCCAGACACCGTTCAGCGAACCATAAGTGGTCATTATTGTTCTGGCATTCCCACGCTGTACTGCAATACGGAAGCCTTTAAGATAGATCTCACGCAGCGCTCTTTCGGATACTATCGAATCGAGGAAGTGCCTGTTCAGTTCCTGATTGTTGCAGCAGAAATGTTTTATCGTTCCTGTAACTCCTGCTGTATGAAGTCCTTTCAGCTCAGCCGCAGCCATCATACCGCATAGATAGGGATCCTCGGAAAAATACTCGAAATTGCGTCCGTTGAGCGGGTGGCGGTGAATGTTCATTCCCGGTCCCAGCAGACAGTCCACCTTATTATGTGCAATTTCTATACCGGCAAGCGAGAACAGCTCATATACCAGTTCAGTATTAAAGGTCGAAGCGATCATAGTGCCGTTCGGAAGACTGAATGCCTTTGTACCGCAGTCAAGTCTCATGCCGGAAGGTCCGTCTGATGTACAGCAGCTCGGTATGCCGTATTTTATCAGTGCGTCGGAAACACCGGCGAATGCTGAAGTAGTTCCGGGAGTTACCTTCGGGCTTCCCATTCCCTCACCTCTGATGATGCAGGAAAGGTCGTAGTCTGAAAGCTGTGCGATGAACTCTTCCATTGTATTCTTTCCGCTCTTTACGTCGGAAAGCTTTATTCCCCTGTCCCCTGTCTGCGGTATCTCCGCCGGCAGGTTATCCGCTATTATCTTATCCGTGTCGATCTCGCTGAGCGGAACAGGCTCGCTTCCCTCAGAATATCCGTTTTCAGACTTTACCGGAAGGATACGATCAAACGCTGTGTGCGGCGCAAGCATCTGTCTGTTATTTTCATGGTCAGCAACAAGATCGGGGATATATGTTTCATCAACATTGAATGTATAACACCTTACCGCGCTTCTTACATCAGCACCGACATATATATTGTATTCGCCTGCTTCAACTACCCAGCAATCCTTGTGACCGCTCCTGCCGGAATCATCATACGATCTGACCGCGTCCCTGTGTATGCTTAATTCAAGCACCTGACTTTCACCGGGTGCAAGTGTTTTTGTTTTTGCAAATCCGAGCAGAACACGCGCAGGCTTTCCGAGCTTTCCCTGCGGAGCTTCACAGTAGAGCTGAACTGCCTGCTTACCGCTGTATTTATTTCCGGTATTCGTTACAGTCACGGTAACAGTTATATTATCTCTGCTGCTATATGAAGCAGGAGCAGCACTGTCACAGTTTATTGAAAAATCGGTATATGACAGTCCGTAACCGAACGGATAGCGGACTTTTTCTTTTGCAAAAGTTTCAAAGTAGCGATATCCTACATAAATATCCTCCGCGTAGATGCACCTGTCGGGATCACCGAAATTACGGTCGGAAGCGTGGTCGGAGATCTTATACGCGATCGTATCAGGAAGCTTTCCGCTCGGGGACACTTCGCCCGTAATTACTTTTGCAGTTCCCGTACCGCCGACCATTCCGCCGTGCCATACTATCATCAGAGCGTCGGGTGATGCTGCCTTGTCATCGAGAAATGACAGATCTATGATACCTCCGACATTGAGCAGAACGATCATTCTGCTGAAATGCCTGCGGACTGTTTTCATCATTTCATTCTCGGCATCGGTCAGGTAATACGAGCCTTTTTCAAGCTTCATATCCTGCTCTTCGCCAGCGGTCCTGCCGATAATGACGATAGCGGTATCGGTCTCTTCTGCGATCTCTTCCGCAGTTTTATCATCAAGCGGCATTTCCTTCTGCGACCAGGGTTCGCTTCCCCAGCCCTCGCCTATATCGTACGGATTCTCATTATCCCACTTCGTATATATATCCAGAAGCTTCTTATTCACGATGACACCGGCGTTCTGAAGACCCTCTGTGATACCTACTACTCTGGATACGTTCACCATTCCGCCGGAACCGGTACCGCTCTTATAATAATGGAGCTGTATCCGTCCGAAAACGGCGGCAGTTTCTCCTTTTTTTACGGGCAGAGCAGAGTTTTCGTTCTTCAGTAATATACAGCCCTCCGAAACAGTATTTACAGCAGCTTCGATGTAGTTGTTCCAATCAAGTTCAAGTGACATAAAGTGACCTCCGGTTGCTTATAATTTTATTTAGTGTATTTAATTTTCTGTTATGATTTTTTTGAAATGACATTAAGCGTCAAAGAGTTACAAAATATAAAAAAAACGTTGTTTATTCCTACAAAATTGCAAAAAAATATTAAAATTTTCAGCTCACAGGGAACACCCGAAATGACGGTTTCGACAAAATAAGTGTTCAGGTTTTATTTGATGTTATTATCGCAAAACGTATTGATATCGGCACTCCGGAAAATCACGTTTGATTTGCTTATCAAATCAGTATATTATTGCTTTTTAAGTTTTACATTTTTTGCTGTAAAATCTTGCCGTTTACAAAATTATATGATACAATAAGGTCACAATTTTAAAAAAACCGGAGGTCAATTAAAAATGACAGACAAAATCAAAGTACTTATTGGGGACAATTCATCAGAGTTCGGACTCACATGGGCGAGTCTTCTGAAAAAAGAAGGAATGTTTGCGGCGACCAGAAGCAAAAACGGCAAGGTCCTGCTTGAATCTATCAGAAACGATATGCCTGAATTTCTCATAGTCGAGGCTAAGATGCCCGAACTCGATGCTGCATCTCTTCTTGAAGCGGTAAGGCGCGAACGCGGGACTCTCCCGATCACGATAGTAGTATCAAATATCCATTCACCCGAGCTTGAAAAAGAAGTAATGGATGCCGGAGCCGCATATTTCATGGTAAAGCCGTTTGCACCCGAGATCATGGTGAACAAGATCCGCTCGCTTAAAGGCTATAAAAGCCTGTCTGTACCACAGATGCACAAGGAGATCACTAATCTTGAATACGTTGTCACCGACATGATACATAAGATAGGTATTCCGGCACACATAAAAGGATACCATTATCTGAGGACTGCGATCATTCTTTCTATAAACGACAACGAGATGATAAACAGCATAACAAAAATGCTGTACCCGACAGTTGCACAGAAATATGCCACCACATCTTCAAGAGTAGAAAGAGCAATACGCCACGCTATTGAAATTGCATGGGACAGAGGAGATGTAGATGTTCTGAACAGTCTTTTCGGCTACACGATACACACATCGAGAGGAAAGCCCACGAACTCTGAATTTATCGCACTTATAGCTGACAAGCTCAGGCTCGAATATTTTCCGGACCTTCATTTATGATACATGAGCATGGTATTTTCCGCTGTTCCGGCATATTGCTGAACAGCGGAAACCAGATACCCCCTATTGATTTTACATAGCCATTTCAGGCACAGATATTTTAAGCGCGGAAAGGATCTCATCTGCCGTTTCCGGAGCTTCGAGGAACCCACCCTGCATCAGATCAGCACCCGCGTGACGCGCTGCTTCATGCTGACTGCGGTATTCGATATTCTTGACCCCTGTGAGGATATTTCTGCTTGATGCGAGAGAAAATGTCGTACTAAGAAGGACATCATCAAACTCACCGCCTGAATTTGTGACAAAGCTTGAACTTACTTTTATCATATCGACGTATGAATTTTTCAATACATTCAGCGGGAGATATTCATTTCCGAAGCTGTCTATGCAGATGAACATTCCGAGCCGCTTGAATTTTCCGAGAGTTGATGCCGTATCGGTATATGACAGCACGTGCGCAGCCTCCGGAACTTCGGCGATCAGTTCATCACCTATCAGACCGCTGTTCTCGATCTCCGCGCGGAATCTTTCCGGCAGTGCGCCTGTCTGCATCTCATGTGTGGTAAGATTGACGCTTACCTTTATATCCTTCCCTGTCGCATCGCGTATCTGTTTACAGAATCTGCAAGCGTGAGGAAGTACCCAGAGATCTATCGACGCATCAAGCCCGACCTTTTCCATCATTCTCATAAACACTTTGGGAGAGATGCTTCCCATTTTTTCGCTCTTCCACCTGAGAAGAGTCTCATAGTGGTGGATATTTCCCGAAGAGTCAAACGACGGCTGGAACGTTACCTCGAAATTTCTCATATTATCCGCTATGCAGCGCCTGAGTTCACTTTCAAGATTGAACGCATCGCCTTTTGCGTTAAGAAATTCGTGATTATAGAACGCAAATGTATTTTTACCGTATTCGTTGGCACGATAGAGTGAAAGAGTTGCAGCACGGTAAAGATCCTCGCTTGAAACTGTCGAACTGTTATATACAGCGATCCCGATAGCTGATTCGGCATACTGGTCTACCCCGTCGATAGAAAACGGCTTTTTTATACGCTCTATGATGCTTCTTGTTATCTCCTGCGCTCTTTCGGCTGAGCAGTCCTGAGCTATTATCATCATTATGCTTCCGGAATAGCGATAAACCCCGTCACCGCCTATCTCCGGCTGTGAAAGATACTCTGCTATCTCTCTCAGCAGCTTATCGGTATAGCTCTGACCGAACACTTCATTAAGGAATCTCGTATTAATAATCTGAACAGCCATAGCCGCACCGCTTCCGCCTGCCCTGACTATTTCGGAAATATCTATATCGAGCTTTGAGCGGTTCTTTATTCCGAGCATAGAGTCAAAAAACGCCAGTCTGTAAAGCTGCCTGTTTTTCTCTTCGAGCTGTTTTTCGGACTCGCAACGGAATATTACGGACGAGATGACCTGTGAGATGCTTCTGATGAGCTTACGGTTATTGTAGCTCCACTTCGGCACTCTGCTGCGCAGGACATATACGATGACACCGTTCATGCCGTTATTGTCATTTATCTTTGATATCGCAAAACCGCCGATATTCAGATCTTTGAAATGCTTCTCTTTTTCATTTGAGAAATAGTTGTCGATACCCTCGATATCAACCTTTATTATCGGGTATCTTGTTTCCATTACCTCAAAAATACCGGAGAAAGAATTTTCCTCAGTCTCATAGCGGCAGAACTCTTCGGCCGCGCCTTCGCTGTTTTCGCCGAAAGCCACGATGCCTTCAATATTCAGGTATCTGCAGGTCATATCGAGGATACGCACAAGCGCGTCGCTTGCTTTCTCTTCCTCCATAATGATCGACTGCATACTGTTTATGAGCATATGCTGCTCTACATCTGCGCCGAGCTGACGGTTCACGGCATTTGAATTTTCCGTTTCATTATAAAGCGCAACTATTGAATGTGCAATGCTTGAAAGAAAATCAGCCATGCCATTCAGATAAGCTTCTGTCATTTTGATCGCAGAGGGATCGTCCGAACCGAGATACCAGTATGCACCTGTACGGAAGCTGAACTTGACAGGCGCTTTGAGCGAATAAGGATAGTCTGTCCTGACATTTACGCAGGGCGAACAGATAAGCTGTTCATTTTCATCAAGAATTGCTGTACACAGCTTGCTGTTCTCAGCAAACGGCTTCTGGATCCTGAGCAGGTATTTTTCGCCGCAGATCTCAAGCAGCGTTGCGGTATTGCTGTTAAGTCCTGAGATCTTGCTCTTGCGTCTTTTTTCAAACTGACTTATAACGCTGTCATTCGGGATACATTCTATGTACTCATACACATCGAGCAGCGTTCCGCAGAATTTTTCGGGATCGCCGTTCTTCCGCAGGTTCATATAAGCCCAGTGCAGCTCGCCGTCATGCTCTATTCTGAAATGTGTATGCATACGGTCATTATTTCCGTTTGCAAACTCAGCAAGTGTGTCCATGAAAAGCGGAAAATCGTCGATATAGACAAAATCCGAAAACGGCAGCGCACCTGAAAAGCTTTCGCCGTCATATTCACCGATCACCGAGAGCGTGACGCTTCCGGCGATACTGACACAGATATCCAGACAATTATATTTTTTCAATATATCAAAAAGGCTGAACATTCAGACACCTTCTTTCAAAAGGACACAATTTTATTCCTATATATAAATATAACACAATTTTTCAACAAATGCAATAGTTTTTTGTAAATTTCTTACATTTGAGTGTTTTTTTATTCTAAAGACGTCAAAAAAATTAAAAAAACTGTTGACAAACCGGAAAAAATGTGATATTATTCTCTCAATGACTGTGACGAAGATCGTCGGTATGAAGGTTTTCAGAAAGCCGTCGGGTGATGCGAGACGGCAGCGGACATACCATGTTGCTTGATGCAACTGTTGAATTGCACAAACTGCACATTGATGCAGCAATGTCAGTAATTCATCAGACAGCTCCCTTCCGAGTCGGAAATGTGAAAGGGTGCGTACTTTATGAGTGCGTATAAGAAGATGATACGATAAAACCGTTCAACTTTCCGAGTAATGTTTCCCGTTCTGCTGCGTAAAAGCATAAGGCTTGATAGAGCCTGAGTGGCGCATAAGCGCAATTTGAGTGGTACCGCGGGTATATGTATATTCCCGTCTCAAAGAAATTCTTTGGGACGGTTTTATTTTTTCCAAAACCGTTCCCCAACCATAAAACGGAGGTAAACGAAATGAAATTAAGCTTCTCAACTCTCGCCTGTTACGATTTTGAATGGACAGACATCTATTCAATGGCAAAGGATCTCGGATTTGAAGGTATCGAGATAAGAGGACTCGGTCAGGATATCTTTTCTGTAAAAGCAAAGCCCTTTACCGACAAACAGCTCCCTCAGACGATCGAAAAGCTCAGAAAGATAGGAGTTGAAGTTTCCTGCTTCTCATCGGGCGCTTGTCTCAGGTTCAAAGAAAAATCCGAAGAAAACAAACGTGAGATCATCGAGTATATCACTCTCGCAAGTAAAATGGGCACATCTTTCGTGCGTATCCTTGCAGATGACGGACTTGCACCGTCCGGGCTCGTAGATGATGACTTCATTGTTTCAGAGCTGAAAGAACTTGCCGGAAAAGCCGAGGAATTTAACGTAACTCTGCTTGTGGAGACAAACGGCGATTACTGCGATACAAAGCGTCTTGCAAATGTCCTCGAAAGAGTCGGCAGCCGCAAGGTCGGTGCGCTCTGGGATATGCACCACCCCTACCGTTTCGGCGGAGAATCGCCTGAAACAACTGTCGCAAATCTCGGTGAGCATATCAAATATACCCACATCAAGGACAGCGTAATGCACGACGGTAAACTTGAATATAAGCTCATGGGCGAGGGAGATATGCCTATAAGCGATATGCTTGAGGCACTCAGAAGCATCAACTACAACGGTTATGTTACCCTTGAATGGGTAAAGCGCTGGGCAAGAGATCTCTGCGATGCAGGTATCGTTATACCGCATTTTGCAAACTATATGAAGCCCTATCATATCCACCACAAACACGCGCTCCAGGATAATATCGCAAAAACCGGAAAATATGTATGGCCTAAAGAAAGACTCCTCGACTACACATTTCCGGACATTCTCGACAGAATGTGTGAAGAATTCCCGAATCAGTATGCTTTCCGCTATACCGAGCTTGACTATACAAGAACATATCCCGAATTCCGCGATGATGTCGATAACTTCGCAAGAGCGCTTGTCGCTATGGGTGTCAAGAAGGGAGATCATGTTGCGATATGGGCAACAAACGTTCCCTCATGGTATATCACTTTCTGGGCGACCACCAAGATCGGCGCAGTGCTTGTCACAGTGAATACCGCGTACAAGATACACGAGGCTGAATACCTGCTCAAACAGTCGGATACCCATACTCTCGTAATGATCGACGGATTCAAGGACAGCGATTATAAGAAAATAATACGCGAGATCTGTCCCGAACTCGATACCTGTGAAAAAGGAAAGCTCAATTCAAAGCGTCTGCCTGTACTGAAAAATATAATCACAGACGGATTCGAGATGCCCGGAGCATATACATGGCAAGAAGCTATTGAAAAGGCATCGGAGGTACCCTACAGCGAGGTCGAAAAACTTCGCCGCACTATCGACAAGAACGATGTTGCAAATATGCAGTACACCTCAGGCACGACAGGATTCCCCAAAGGCGTTATGCTCACTCACTATAATGTAGTGAACAACGGTAAGGCTATCGGCGACTGCATGGATCTTTCGACAGCGGACAGAATGATGATACAGGTGCCGATGTTCCACTGCTTCGGAATGGTGCTCGCAATGACAGCATCTATGACTCACGGTGTCACAATGTCTCCTATCCCGGCATTTTCGCCGCGCAAGGGTCTGAAATGCATCAATCAGGAGAAGATAACCTGCTTCCACGGAGTTCCGACAATGTTTATCGCAATGCTCGGACACGAGGACTTCCCGAAGACCGATTTCTCACACATGAGGACAGGAATCATGGCGGGTTCTCCCTGCCCTATCAAGACTATGGAAGAAGTCATAGAAAAGATGCACATGACCGATATCTGCATAACCTACGGTCAGACAGAAGCATCACCTGCAACAACTATGAGCAAGACCACAGATACCATAGAACAGCGTGTAAACACAGTCGGCGGACCTATCTTCGGTGTCGAATGCAAGATCGTTGATCCCGAGACTAACGAAGATCTTCCAGATGATACGGACGGCGAGTTTGTTGCAAGAGGCTATAACATAATGAAGGGATATTACAAGATGCCCGAAGCTACAGCCGCGGCGATAGACGAACAGGGCTGGCTTCACACCGGAGATCTTGCGAGAAGACGTTCTTCCGACGGATATTACAAGATAACGGGACGCATAAAGGATATGATAATCCGCGGCGGAGAGAACATCTACCCAAAAGAGATCGAGGATTTCCTCTATACCTATCCGAAAATAAAGGACGTTCAGGTCATCGGTGTTCCGGATAAGGACTATGGCGAAGAAATAATGGCCTGTGTCATTCTCCAGGACGGCGAGACTGCAACAGAAGACGAGATAAAGGACTTTGTACGCGATCACATGGCAAAGCACAAGGTTCCGAGATATGTGGATTTTGTCACGGAATTTCCCATGAATGCTGCCGGCAAGATACTCAAATACAAGATGCGTGAAGCCGCAGTCGAAAAGCTAAAACTTCACAGCGCAGACAGCATCATTACCGCATAAAAAAAATCAAAAAGCACAGAGAACGAATCTCTGTGCTTTATTTTTGTAAAAGAAGTCGCTTACGCTTGAGATTGGGGCGCGTCTGTCGGTCATCCCCCTCTGTCACATCCCCCAGTGGGGGAGACACCCCAAGCCCCGCTTCTTTTCGAGCGCGAAAAGAAGCAAAAGCGAATAGCTTCGCGATTAAATTATTGAGTTTCTACTTTTTGACAATCAAAGAGCACAGAGAACGATTCTCTGTGCTTTATTTTTGTAAAAGAAGTCGCTTACGCTTGAGATTGGGGCGCTGCCCCAAGCCCCGCTTCTTTTCGAGCGCGAAAAGAAGCAAAAGCGAATAGCTTCGCGATTAAATTATTGAGTTTCTACTTTTTGGCAATCAAAG